>QZJY01000031.1 GCA_003597995.1 Dehalococcoidia bacterium | reverse complement strand
ATAGCCGCTCCGGTAATAACTTTCTACATAGATTTGCTTCATCCGGACTCCCCATCTTCACCTCCCAGAGAGTCCAATATGTTTCTGAACTTTTGCATATATCCTGATATCCGTGCCTTAATTTAGCGGAAAAGGGGGTGTCCTCGGTGGATGGGAGATGATACTGAGTTTTGGGTGGCAACCTCGTTTTAGTCAGGTAACTATGCTTCGAATCCGATGCGCCTGCCGGGGCAACCGCGCCAGTCGCTGCGTTATTCATCTTCGAAAGTGTCAAACGCTTTTAGGTTTGTTCAGGCTTATCCGGCTGTTTTCCCTTGACGGCCCGGTAAAGCTTGATATAGGCCTTCTCCGTGGTGACCATTCCTTCCTTCACGGCCACGTCGACAAGAGGCAGGAAAGCCTCTATGCGCTCGGATTTATCCACTATCTCGATGATGATGGGCAGGTCCAGCGACAGGCGCAGGATATTGCTGGTGTGGATGCGCGAGGCGGCACCGTATCCGGCGATGCCGCGCAGCACCGTAGCGCCCGCCAGACCGCGCTGGCGCGCCTGGCGCACGATCCATTCGTAGAGCGGCAGGCCTTCGTAGCGGTCGCTTTCCCCAATAAAGATACGTAATAGCTGTCCTTCTTCAGGCAGAATCATGCGGGGCCTCCTATCCTCTGTACCAGATGGTAACTCAGCCAGGTGGCGGCAACACCAAGGATAACCTGAACAGTGATATTCAGCAATGCGGCCAGCGTGCGCCCGCCGCTGAAAAGGGAGGCGGTGTCGTAGCTGAAGCTGGAGAAGGTGGTGAACCCCCCGAGCACCCCAATCAGAAGAAAGGCGCGGCTGTTGGGCGTGAGGATGCCGCGGCTCTCGGCCAGGCCGGCCAGTATGCCGATGACGAGACAACCCAGCAGGTTGACCGACATGGTGCCGTAAGGGAACCACGAGTCCTGGGTAGCGCGCTGCACCCAGCCGCTTAAAAGATAACGCGCTATGGAACCCAGGAACCCGCCCGCTCCGACGAATAGCACTAAAACCATTTGACTCCTTCCATGTTACCATGTACCTAGAAGTAAGACTAGTCGACTAATAAACTAAGTTGTTGTCTTTGGTGTATACGCTCTTCTCACCAGTATGAGAAATGGGATGGCCGCAAGCTGTGCTCCAACCGAGAAAGCCATCAGCGCAGGGATGGAAATGTCGTAGAGCAGGCCCAGAAAGGCGCTTCCCAGAAACCACGAGACGCCATAAATGGTGTTGAAGATGCCATAGGCGGAGCCTCTCTTATCTGCCGGTGTCATATCCGCAATAGCGGCCCGCATCACCGATTCTTGCGCTCCCATGCCGATACCCCACAGCACCATACCGAAAAGGGCAAAGGTAAAGGTATTGGAGAAGGCAAACGGAGCGAAGAAAGCTGAGATAAGGGCGGCTACTATGAGGATGGGGATGCCTTTCCGGTCAAAGAGGCGACCAAAAATAAGCGCTGCGAGAGCATCTACGTCCATCGCTACGGCATAGAGAATTGGGATGAGCGCCACTGAAACGGCCCCGGTTTTCTCAAAATGGAAAGCAACAAGAGGGAAGTCAGCATAGCCCAAAGCAATAAACGCCATCGCTATGAGATAAAGCCAGAAGATACGGGTAAAACCCTTTGGTTGCGGACTGGCTGTCTCGATCTCCAGGCTGCGGGGATTAGGATATAAGAGCCGGGATGCGGTTAGGACGCTGATGGCAAGGAGCGCTGGAATCAGGAGGATGGCGTAGCCAGTCTGATAGGCTCCCTTGAGGTAGAGCACCAGGCTGACGATAAGCGGGCCGGTCACGGCACCTATCTGGTCCATCGCCTCATGCAGCCCGAAGCCCCATCCCCGCCCGGTCTGGCTGGTAGCGTGCGAGAGCATAGCATCGCGGGCAGGTGTGCGTATCGCTTTCCCCACACGCTCGGTAATCATGAGGAGAGCTGCTATTTCCCAATGCCCTGCCAGAGCCAGCAGGGGAACGGCCAGCAGGTTCACGATATAGCCCACAAAGGTAATCGCCCAGTATCTTTTCGTTCGATCACTGAGATAGCCTGAGACAAGCCGCAGGCCGTATCCGATAAGCTCCCCGAACCCGGACACAAAGCCGACGACGGCACCGCTGGCCCCCAAAATGGCGAGGTATTGGCCGTTGATACTCCGGGCGCCCTCGTAGGTCATATCGGCAAAGAGGCTGACGACGCCCAGAAGGACGACAAACTTAATTGCCGCGGTTTTTGAGATGCGGCTCTGGTCCTTTATATTCATAATTTTTTCCGGTTAAATTTACACCTGTTTATTTACATGGAACATATCGGCATAACAAGCCATCTATAAAATCCTCGTCCCAACTATCCCATTCATCAGGTGTCAAGTGTTTTGCTTGCCCCTTTTCTATCAATTTTTGCTTGAGTGCCCTATTACGGCTTAACTCACGTCTCAACCCCAACGTCATGGCCATATTTTGCGCGAAGTACTCACTGCATTGAAACCTCATGGCGGCATAGCGCGATAAGTTCAGTTCTTCCTTATTTTTTTCCAGTTCAGTCCGGCTCACTTCGGACAGGCCATATTTGAGCAGTAGCGGTATGCCCTCTTTCTCATGTCCGAAATAAAGAAAGCCCTGCCGCTCCAGGAACTCGTAAAGCTTCTGGTGAAACTCACTAGACATGGTGATTTTGAGGCGGATTTTATCACTCTCAGGCAGAGCTTCCAGGAACCTAACCGGCGAAGGCTGTGCAGATTGCGTCGCCTTATCGCCGCCGGGCACGCTTTGAGTATTCATTTCTTGCCCTGTTCTGCCAGAACCTGCTGAAGATGCCTATTTTGAGCTTCCAGTGACCTCAGCAGTTCATTATCCCGTTTGTACTGCTCGAAGAGCCGGCTGATAAGCGCGTAGTCCTGCCGGTAGTCGTCCATTACATAAAGCCAGTAATCGCTCATGCCTAGCTCTAGCGATTCCTGCAGGACCTCGTTGGTGGATGCACGCTCCTCAAGGGCGCGTTGCTGAAGCTTATTGTAAAGTGAGGCCTCTATGGTCGCCTCAACAATTATCTCAGAGGGCGCCGCTAGCCCCTTCTTTCTTCTAAGCAAATCCAACCGTCTCATGTATCAGTCCACGACTCCTGTTTCCTTTAGGATAGAGAGGGCGTAGAACGTGTATTCCAGGGTGGGGATGCCGATACGCGCCGTCCGGGCAAAGCCACCGCCGGGCCGCTGGCACGCCCGCACAAAAGCATCCCAGGCGCTTGCTGTCGAGGCTTTTATGTCCAGATTGCTGAGAGCTTTTATAAGCCAGAATGTCTGTTCCATAAAAATAGAGTTACCTGCCGCCAGACGCTTCTGGCAGTCAGCCTCCTGCGCCCTGAGGTATGCGGCAGTCAGGTGGCGGTTTTCAGGGGCAATGCCGAGCAAGCGGTAAATCGCCGTAGCGTAGTAGGTCGTGGCCAGGGGAGAGAGAGCCCGGCCGTAGCTGCCGTCTGTATTGGCAAAACCGGCCACAAACCGCGCCAAGTGGAGCCTGTTCATTTCTGCACCGATGGCTTGCAATACCAGTAGGGCGTGGTAAGTCGCTTCCAGTTCTGATGTTACCTCAATATACAGATTCTCTATCGAGCCAAATCCGCCCTCTTCATTTTGAAAACCCATGACCTTCAAACCGTAGTTTCGGGCCTCCCCCGTGAGACATCCGGCCTCACGCATGGCTTCTATTGTCATCCAGATGCCTGGCAGATTGTAGCTATCCTGGATAAGCTGGTCATAAAGAAACTGAACGGTAGAGTCACGGTTTTTCGGCTGGCGGCCGATGAGCGATAGACCAGAGAGCGCAAAATATGTATCCAGACCGCTTGCCGGCGGAACGCGGGCAAAACAGTAGCCGCCGTCGTTTAGATAACAACTTTCGATATACCGGAATGCCTGCCGCCGGAGAAGGCGGATTGTATGATTTTGCAGTGATGATGGTTTAATACCGGCTACAGTCATGATATTAATTCCACTGAATAAAAAATAGCCTCTACTGAATTCAGTAGAAGCTATTATCTCGCAATGAGCTGTTTGAGATTTTCTCAGGCGAGCTTCATCGCCCAATTCTTATTTAGTATAGGCTAGAGACAGGCTGCGGTCAAGCTCCTCGTCTCGGAACAATGTTAGCCTGCTTTGCGTCCTCGAGTTATGTCCCAAACAAAAGCCGCAAGGCAAACGAGGCCGAGGATGAAATCGCACACGGCCAGAGGCGTGAGCACTGTGCCGGCAGTCACAAAGAGGTAGCTGCCCCGCACCACGCCGCGGTACATCAGGAGCACCGCTCCGTTGGCGATAAAAAACAAACCGGCGGCGAGCAGTAAATAGCGTTTCATAATTAACTAAGTTGTTTGGTGTTTGAATCAGGCCGGTAAAAGGCGGAGGCCGCTTGCCTCCTTTTCGCTGAAATAATAGCGCCTGCGCATCTATATTTCAACAGTTTTTGAAGAGACATCTAACCGAGTAGTCACTTAATGGTCGCAAAAAATAGTCTCAGAGCAAAAAATATTACTGTCAACCATATCAACACGATAATTGATGCAACAATCCATTTAGCATTGTTACTGATATTACATACTCTAGCTTTTTCTCGGCACTCTTCGAATACTTCCTTCGGAATCATCTTTATCGACAAATATATCCCCGCTGGAACAATAAGTAAGTCATCTACGTAACCTATAGCTGGAATAAAATCAGGAATCAAATCTACTGGGCTTAAGGCATACCCAATTACCCCTGCCATAAAGATTTTTGCATACCAGGGGGTTCTGGTGTCTTTGTAGGCGAAACATAGGGCAAGCGTTTCACTTTTTAACTTGTTTACCCTTTGTTTCCAAGTCGTGATTAAGCTCAAATCTACACCTTACCTAACAATGCGTCAGTCGCCCGCGATTATACCCCAATGCTAATACCTTGCGGCTCGAAAGGCAGTCTGTGTTCTGACACTTTATAGATTATTCGGTATTCCATACACCAAATGTATTATTCCAGGTTATCACCCGTTTTCGTAACGGCTTTGGCTGCGTCCTGTCAGGAGGGCAGGAGGTTGCGGGTGGGGTAGAAGCCTGGTTTCATGCTTCGATGTGGAAAATAGTTCTGGCCAGGTAACCGATAGCAAACGCTATAGCCGAGACGCTGAGACTGATGAAGAGCATCTCCGCAAAGGTTTTCCTGAAATTCAGCTCTCTGGTAACCGAAATATGGTAGTTAAATATATAAATCACTATTACGGCATTGACGAGCATTAATCCCAGAGCGGCATAGGGATTGTCGAAGACCAGGTATGGATAAATGAGAAAAGCGACTGTAATCAGGTTGGCGGCGCTGGTATAAACGGCAGATTTGACCGGGTGCTGGTGGCCGTTCTCGGACTTGGTGGCCAGATATTCTGTGCCGCCCATGGCCAAAGACATGGCCAGGCCGGTTATCAGGCCGGTCAGGGCAATAAAGTTTGTATCATGCAGGGCCAGGGTAAGGCCTGAAAGCGCCGCGGTGAGCTCGATCAACGCTTCGTTTAGACCACGAACTATCGAACCGACATACTTGAGCCTTTCTTCATCTATGAGAGATACCAGTTCTCTTTCATGCCGGTCTTCATCCGCAACTACTGCACGAGCATCGGGTACCATCTTTGTGATACTTTGGTAATTGGTCTGCGCCTTTCCCTCCCCGCCTTCCATGAGTTTAATGCAAAATGTGATTCCGAACAGGCGCGATATTACATAATACTGCCATATTCTAATCCTGGATGGCCTGACATCTCTGCCGGTATATGATTTCCATAGGTTGTAGTGTCTCAGCTCATCCCTGGATATCTCGCTCAGAATACGCTTATTTTCGGCGTCTTTTTCGGAATAGGATAACTTTTTGTAGATGAAATGTTCCGTTATCTCATTTTTTTGCGCTGCCAGGAGCCTGCCCAGCGTTATTTGATCCAATCTTTTATTTTCCATAGTGTAAAGATTAGCATTAGCACGCCTTGAGTTGCAAAGGGATTAAATGTCATAATATTTCAACGATTCTACTCTCCTTTTTATAACTATTTTATCTGGCGCATCCTATACTGGCTTCAACATCGCCATCAGGGAGGGACTGCCGAGGCGTTTCACCAATCAGGGACGGCTGATTAAAACAGATACGGGAGGGAATATGAAAGTAAAGATAGACCGGGATTTATGTATTGGAGTAAGCAACTGCGTGGCCGTGGCGCCCAGGGTCTTCAAGCTTGACAAGGAAAACAAAGCCATTATACTCGACGCATCTGCGGCCGATGAAGAAACCTTGATGAAGGCAGCTGAAAGCTGCCCGGTAAATGCCATTATCCTCGAGGATGACGAAGGCCGCCAGCTTTATCCTTGAACTGATGCCTGAAAACCAGGCTCCAATCTAAATAAAACGGGGGAGAATTGCGGAGATATGAGAAAAATCTATCTGGATAATGCAGCGACTACCCCTATTCTGAGCGAGGTCCGCGAGGCAATGCTGCCTTACCTGGGCGAGGCTTTCGGCAACCCGTCCTCTATTCACGAGTGGGGAGATACGGCGCGCGAAGGCATGGAAACGGCCCGCGGCCAGGTGGCGCAACTAATCGGGGCCGACGCCAGCGAGATAATATTTACCAGCAGCGGCACGGAAAGCAACAACCTCGCAGTCAAGGGGCTGGCGCTGGCCCAGCAGGCCAAGGGCAAGCACATTGTACTTTCGGCCATCGAACACTTCTCTGTCCTGCATTCGGCGCGCACCCTGGAGAAATCGGGATTCGAGGTCAGCCTGGTGCCGGTGGACAAGTACGGCGTGGTTGACCCGCACGATGTGGAGCACGCCATCCGCAAAGATACAATCCTCGTCTCCGTCATGCACGCCAACAGCGAAGTGGGTACCATCGAGCCCATCCAGGAAATCGCCAAAATCACCCGGGAAAAGCGCGTGGTTTTCCACACCGATGCGGTGGCTGCCGCCGGGACGATAGCGGTAGATGTGAAGGAACTCGGCGTGGATGCTCTCAGCCTGGCGGCCAATCAATTCTACGGCCCGAAGGGGGCGGGTGCCCTGTGGGTGCGCAAGGGCGTGCGCATCATCCCGCTGCTTGACGGCGGCATCCAGGAGAACGGGCGGCGCGCCGGAACTGAAAACGTGCCGGCCATCGTCGGCATGGGCAAGTCGGCGGAACTGGCTCACTCCAATATGGCAGAGCGGATGGGGTACATCAGCGCCATGCGCGACCGCCTGCTGACCCAGCTGCCCGCCAGCATCAAGCACGTCATAGTTACAGGGCACCCCCGGCAGCGCTTACCGGGAAACGCCAGCTTTTGCGTGGAGTTCATCGAGGGTGAAGCTATGCTTATGCTGCTCAACAGCCAGGGGGTAGCCGTCACCAGCGGTTCCGCCTGCACCGCCAAAGCCCTCAAAGCCTCGCATGTGCTTATCGCCATGGGCATAGACCATGCCACAGCCCAGGGTTCCATGCTTTTCAGCTTCGGCATTGAGAACACTCTTCAGGATGTCGACTACGTCCTGGAGGTATTGCCGCCTATCGTAAACAGGCTGCGGGAAATGTCACCGGTCTATGATAAGTTCCTGAAGTCCAGCAAGGAAGGTCGCTAGTTATTCTCGCATCGCAGGCCGATATCCAAACCAAATTTTGAAGGAGGAAAAGAAATGGCCGAGAAAGAAAAGCTCACTCTGGTAGTCTTCAGCGGGGACCTGGACCATGCCCTGGCCGCTTTCATGCTGGCCACCACCGGCGCCAGTATGGGCATGGAGGTGAACATGTTTTTCACCTTCTGGGGGTTGAACATCATCAAAAAGAATGAGGGCAGCATCAAAAGCAAAGGGTTGATGCGGAATATGCTGAACATCATGAACCGCGGCGGCACCAAGCGGCTGAAGCTCTCCAGGTTCAATATGCTGGGAATGGGCACCTGGATGATAAAGCGCCTGATGAAAGATATACACATGCCGTCCCTCGATGAGATGATAACCATGGCTAACCAGATGGGAGTAAAGCTCATTGCCTGCACTACCACATGCGGTTTGATGGGGCTCGGCGAGGACGCTTTCCGCAGCGAAGTTACAACCTTGACCGGGGCGGCCTATTTCCTGAACGAGGCGCGCCAGTCGAAGACCACCCTCTTCATCTAGTCGGTTTTGTATAGAAGGTAAGGAGGAGCGAATGAAAGCAGACCACAGCCTGGACTGTATGGGACTATATTGCCCGATGCCTATTGTCAGGACCGCCGAGCAGATGAAGGAAATGAAGCCGGGGGAGATTCTGGAAGTGGTGGCTGACGATAAAGGCATAAAACTGGACATGCCGGCCTGGGCGCAGGCTACCGGAAACGAGTTTCTAGGTATCGAAGAGAAGAGCGGCGAGATAAAAGTCTACGTCAAAAAGACGCATGAATGAAAACGCTGCATGCCGGAGGTGCGATTCTGGAGGATTCTCGGTTTCCGAGACGATTTTGTCAGCCGCAACGAAATAAGAAGAGGTACGGTTCGGGGACTAAATTAGCAGGAGCCGGTGAGTCGTAAAAAATAACCGGATGCGTACCGGCCAGGATAATGTTATGTTTCGCTTTCCGGCTTTATACAGGCGTCTAAGGTCGGCACATCGCCCGATGGCTGGCTGGCTGGTGCGTTAGCGGCGAGGGGTTTGTCAGCCTCAGGAGTTGCCGCACCAGGCTGGTCGAAACCGGACTTATTCCACTTTTCAAACATGAGGTTCTGTTCATGGATGGCTTTGAGCATTTCATGTGAGGCGCTTGCCAAATCCTTCACAGCGGCGGTATGGCTTGCAAGATGCTGTGCGTACTCTCTCATGGCGGCGGCGAATTGCTCAAGCGCCTGCGCGCTCATCTTGCTAGCCTGCTGCTGACCTTTTATCAGCGTTTCGTTCTGCTCAAGGACTGGAGCAAATATCTTCTTTTGGGCATTCTTTCGTGCGCGGTCCAAGTCGTTGGCGAAGAGCTCAAACGCCAGAAGAAGAATGGCAAGAATAGCGAATGTCTGCCCCTGTTTACTTTGGAGAAAGAGTAAGACATGGCCCACGTAAGCCAACTGACCGCTGACCTCGCCGCGCAGGTCACTCGAAGGGACCACAAAAGGGTCTTCGTTAGTATTATCACCCTTTGTCTTGAAGGCTATGCCACCTTGAAACTCGGAAATTTGAATGACTCTGTGAGCAACCATGGGCGGGTAGTTATAGGTCTCTTGAATCAATGGGTGGACTTTAAAGACAATAACATCCCCTACTGCCACGTCGCTGGCTTGCTTTTCCTCAATGAGTATAGCATCGCCGTTTTTGAGTACGGGATACATACTGGTGCCGCTGACAGCCATAATTGGCATCCACTCCTTAACCGAGTAGATGCCAATTACCACAACAACTATTACCAAAAAGAGGAAAATGCCGCGTTTCACTGCAGCGCACCTAACCTCACATCAAGATAAAAACTCAGGCTGGTCGCTAGAGAAGATTGCTGACCCGGAGGCGGTCCCCCAGGAACCATAATACTAGCAAGAATGTAAAAAGTGGTCTGGCCGGTAACCGATGGGCTAAGAGATATTTCGCCAGACTGTTTGCTTAATATCCCACTAGCTCTCCAGTTAGTATCTGGAATAGCCGTGCTGCCATCGTAGTCCAAGGTGACCTGATTTGCCCCGGTACCCGGGTAGTAAATCTGGATCTGGATAAAAGAATTCGGATTGTTAAGGACCTTGCCCACATCATAAGAATTCGTTAAGAGGACGTTCATACGAATCAAGTTGCTGAACTGAGCGTTGCCCAGTTCAACTTTATACAATTCAACACCGCTGATCTTGTCAGCCATGCCGACGTTGATGGAAAATGTCTCACCAACCGGCGTGATGCTTGTGACCAGGGCGCCATTATCGCCCCCGGCAGTAACCGTGGGCCTAAACGAATTGCTAGTACTAGCCCAAGCCGTTACGCTGCTGACCAGTATAACTATTATTAGCCCTAATGTTAGCTGTGTGTGTCGTTTCACCCTAATCACCACTAGGGGGGAGCCCAAAAGCTCCCTCCCTAGTTCCCTACTATAGGCTATCAATCTACTATGCTTGCTTGACGTCTATGTAATATTGCGGCGCCAGGTAGCTGGAAGTGGCATTTATAGTAAAGAGCGAGCCATTATCGATGGTTATGACTCCTTTAGTGGAACCAGCAGGCAGAATGAAAGTAACGTAGCCATTCGATAGTGTCAGGTAGTAGTTGAGAATTGGAGCCGTGCCGGTTACCGCAGTCTCTTCAGCCCAGGTCTCTGAACCCGCGGCACCAGTGACCTTGTGGAAGTTGACGCCTAAGTTCAGGTAGGCGTAACCCTTGGCCAGGTCGCCGACATTGACAAGGTATAGTTGGACAAGCAGGTCGCCAGCATAGTCCTTCGGGTCAATGTAATACAGGTGTCCTGCCGTTACGGAAGAGGCAGTATTAACCATAGGGGTCCAGGCAGGAGTACTCGCGTACTTGTCCGCACTGGGGAAACCGGGGGTGCCCACGACGCCGGCGGCGGGCTTGGTCGTAGTTACCTGCGCAAATGCGGTACTGCTAGTCACGGTAGTGACACTCCCGGAGGTTGCAGTGTAGGCATAACTACCTGCAGTGGTTGCCAGCGTCAGGACCAGTGCTAGCAATAGATAAACTTTTCTTTTCATTTGTCACCTCGTATTATTGTCTAGTACTATTTACTACCATTTATCCGCAATCTTTAATAGTATAAAATAATTTTTATTTTGTCAAGTCTGCGGTATGTTTCCGTAGAAATCCGACAGTCCATGTAAAATCATGGACATGCAAAACGCCACTTTAATAACTCTATGCTGGGAGCTCTACGAGCAGGGCAT
>QZJY01000030.1 GCA_003597995.1 Dehalococcoidia bacterium | reverse complement strand
ATCATGGCGAATAAACGCAACGGCACCCTATACATTGGCATGACAAATGACCTCATCCGCCGGGTTTACGAACACCGTAACAATCTGGTTGAGTGCTTCACGAAGCGGTATCGAGTGCATTCCCTGGTCTACTATGAGCAGATGGGTGATGTCGATGCCGCTTTGAACCGCGAGAAAAGGTTGAAAGACTGGCACAGAAAGTGGAAGCTTAATCTCATTGAAAGCTTGAATCCGGAGTGGAAAGACCTGTGGGAAGAAATTAATCGTTAACAATCTTATAGACGCTGGATTCCGGCTTTCGCCGGAATGACAGGTAAAATATTAGTTTTCTTCTGTCATTGTCGGGCTTGATCCGACAATCCAGAGATTCTCTAGACTAGCTTCCCACTTTCGCGGGAAATAACGCCTCCCCACCAGATGCTTCGTCGTCCGACTAGGCGGACTCCTCCAGCATGGGCTACTCTTCTGTACCGCATATAAAATCTTTAGCCTCGAACCGCCCAGCTATGCTATAATTCAAGCACAAAAGAGCCTTATTAATTATGCCTGATTTAGATTTGGAAAAAGCAAAAGAGCGCATTGAAAAGCTGCGGGCGCAGATTAACCGCAACAACTATCTCTATTACGCCCTCGACCAGCCCGAGGTGAGCGATGCCGAGTACGACGCCCAGATGCAGGAGCTAAAAGCGCTCGAAGAGCAGTTCCCGCAACTCGTCACCTTCGACTCGCCCACGCAGCGTGTCGGCACGGCGCCTATCGCCGCTTTCGGCGTGGTGGCGCACCCTAAGCCCCTCCTCTCGCTGGGCAATGCCTTTTCGGATGAAGACTTGGAGGCGTGGTACAACCGCGTTTCCAAGCTGCTGGGAGGGCGCGCTTTCGACCTGGTGTGCGAGCACAAGATGGACGGCCTGGCCATAGCCCTCACCTACGAGAACGGCAAGTTCGTGGTGGGCGCTACGCGCGGCGACGGCTACAACGGCGAGAACATCACGCAGAATTTGCGCACGATTCGCAGCATCCCGCTCTCGGTCTCGGGCGACATCCCCTCAAAGTTCGAGGTGCGGGGAGAGGTCTATCTGCCCAAGGCCGGTTTTCAAAAACTCAACCGCGAGCGCGCCGAACAGGAGTTGCCGCTTTTCGCCAACCCGCGCAATGCCGCCGCTGGTTCGGTGCGTCAGCTTGACCCGCGCGTAACAGCATCGCGTCCGCTCGACATCTATATCTACTCTCTGGGCTACGCCGAAGGCCGGGCCATGCCCGCCACCCACTGGGAGACCATGCAATACCTTAAATCGCTGGGCTTCAGGATAAACCCCAACAACAAACGTCTCCATACCCTTGAAGAAGCCAGAGATTACCATCATAAATGGACCGCCGAGCGTCATAACCTGCCGTATGAGGCCGACGGAGTGGTGGTTAAAATAGACCAGGTTGCCTTGCAGGAAGAGCTGGGCGACGTGGGCCGCGAGCCGCGCTGGGCTATCGCCTACAAGTTCCCGGCTATCCAGGGCCGCACGCTGCTCAATGAGATAGCCGTCAGCGTGGGGCGCACCGGCACGCTCAACCCCTATGCCGTTATGGAGCCGGTGGCGGTGGGCGGCGTCACCATCAGCCGCGCCGCATTACATAACGAAGACGACATCCGCCGCAAGGACATCCGCGAGGGTGATACCGTCTTCATACAGCGCGCGGGCGACGTTATCCCCGAGATTGTCGGCCCAACACCTGAGTCTGTCAGTCGCTCCGATAGGGCTAACCCCTTCAGCATGAGGGACAAGCTATGCGATAAAGCCAAAGACATTCCGGTTTGCCCCGTCTGCGGCACGGAGGTGGTCAAGCCTGCCGAAGAGGTGATGTACTACTGCCCCAACTCCGCCTGCCCGGCGCAGGTCGAGGAGAGATTGCAGCATTTCGTCTCGCGCGGGGCTATGGATATACGCGGCATCGGCGAGCAGATGGCGGCGCTCCTGCTGCGTGAAGGACTGGTGCATGACGCCGCCGACATCTACTATCTAAAGGACAAGCGCGAAAAGCTGCTGGAAATCGAGCGCCTGGGGGAAAAATCGGTGGACAATGTTCTGGCCGCCATCGAAAAAAGCAAGGTGCGGCCTCTCTCGCGCCTTATCACTGCGCTGGGGATACGACATGTGGGCGGCGAGACCGCCGACCTGCTGGTGCAGCATTTCGATAGCCTTGATTTGCTCTCTCATGCATCCGAGGAAGACCTCATGAGAGTGCCCTCCGTCGGGAGTAAAATAGCTTCCAGCATCGTGGCTTTTTTCAAGAACAAGGAGAATCAGAAAATCATCGAAAAGCTGGAAAAGGCTGGCGTGAATACTCGGGCTGAGGCATCTCAGACAAAGGTTGGGACTCAAACTCTCGCAGGGCAGGAATTCGTCATCACCGGCAAGCTGGAAAAGTACAGCAGGGAGACTGCCGAGGAGCTTATCTGCGCTCAGGGCGGAGCAGCGAAGTCCGATGTCACCAAGAAGACCAACTATCTCGTCGTGGGGCTGGAGCCGGGCAGCAAACTGGCCAAAGCCCGCGCTCTGGGGATAAAAGAAATAAGCGAGTCCGAACTCCTGGCAATGCTGGGGCAAAAATAGAAAGAGGGCACATGGCTGAAATTCATCCAATAAACGGCATCCGCTACAATACCAGACTGGTCAAGGACCTGGCTGAGGTCATTTGCCCGCCTTACGACATTATTTCGCCGCAGCAGCAGGGTGAGCTTTACCAGCGCAGCCCGTACAATTTCGTGCGCGTCGAATACGGACAGGAAACGCCTCAGGACTCGCCCTCCGATAACCGTTACACACGGGCGGCGTGCTTTCTGGAGCAGTGGCTGAAAAATGGAGTTTTGACCGTCGATAACCCGCCCGCCATCTATGTCCACGACCATTACTTCACGCACAAGAGCAAAGAGTGGAAACGCCGTGGCATCGTCGCGCGCATCAGGCTGGAGGAGTGGCACCGCATGATAGTGCGCCCGCACGAGGGCACTCTCTCAGGGCCGAAGGCAGACCGCATCAATCTTATCCGCGCCCTCAAGGCCAATACCAGCCCTATCCTTTCCATGTACGAGGACAGGGATAAGACTATCCGCCAGGTGCTGGCCCGCGCCACTGCCGATAGGCCTCTGGCGCACGTGCGCAAGCTCGAAGGTGAACGACACGACCTCTGGGCTGTAACCAGACCCGACGACCTGAATCAGATAATCTCCGCTCTCGCCGATGAGCCGATATATATCGCCGACGGCCACCACCGCTACGAGAGCGCCCTGGTCTATCAGCGCGAACAGGTGGCACTCCACCCGGACGCCCCACCTGACGCCGCCTTCAATTTCGTTATGATGACTCTGGTTGACTTCGACGACCCCGGCCTGCTCATTCTACCGCCGCACCGCTTGCTGCGCGGCCTGAGCCAGTCCAGACTGGAGGAACTCAAATCCGAGCTGCCGGCCTTTTTCGAGGTAGAAAAACTGCCGTTCAGGGGCGTCGAAACATGGCGCAAACTGGACGAGTGGCAGTCGGCAGAGGATAAACAGCGCCTCGTTTTATTCGGGCTGGACGGCGACAGCTTCCTGCTGCTCACGCTGCGCGATTTAGAGGCCGCCGGACGCTTCATGCCCAGCTTCCACACCGATATCTACAAGAAACTGGACGTCAGCCTGGTGGACCATATCATTCTCGAAGAGATGCTGGGGATAAAGCCGGAGGGAGATTCCGGTATCGCCTTCAACTACGACCGCGAGGACTCCGTCAAGAAGGTGCAGTCCGGCGAGTTCCAGCTGGCCTTCGTCATCAAGCCGGTGCGCCCGGAGACCATCAAGGCTATTTCGGATGCCTCAGACCGTATGCCGCGCAAGTCAACCTACTTTTATCCCAAGCTGCCGAGCGGGCTGGTGGTCAACCGGCTGGTTTGAGGCCGGGCAAGAGAAACCTCGCATTGCTCTCCAATCTGCCCCAAGGCCTTTGAACACCGGAAAAAGAGAATCTGGACTAGGGCATTTCTTCCAGTATGGTTACAGCGTCAGCCACGAGTTTCGGGCACACTCTGGAGATTGCCTTGTTAGAGCGGGCGGCGGCCAGACCCTCCGCTTTACTCATGTCATAACCCAGCAGGTCAGTGCAATTGAGCGATTTGTTGAGCGCCATGAACCTGTTGTTGAACTCCTTGACCAGAGCATAAACTTTCTCTTTTCTCTCTGTAGGAGTCTTGAGTTCGGGGTATGGCTTCAAGCCGAGCACCATGCAGGCCCCCGTCACCGCCCCGCACCTGCCTCCGGTACGCCCCATGCCCGCGCCAAAGGCCAGGGCGACCTTGAGGTCGTCGGCCTTGTCGAGCCCCAGTTCTTCGCAGAAGACGCTCAGCACCTTCTGGGCGCAGTTAAGCTCGGAGTCGGTTAAAAGTGCTGCCGCTTCTGTAGCCCTGCTCATGATTTCTTAGCCTCTTTTACCATGTTCACGAAATATTCGTGCAGGCGTGTGTCGTGGCCGAGCTCCGGGTGGAAAGCCAGCGCCAGCAGGTTTTTCTGCCTAACAGTCACCACCGTGCCGTCGTCCAGCCGTGCCAGCGCCTCCACGCCGTTACCTACGTGCTCGATATAGGGCGCGCGGATGAAAACCGCGTGAAACTTCTCCCCGCCGAGTGTGGGCACCGCCAGGTCGGTCTCGAAGCTGTCCACCTGCCGTCCGAAGGCGTTGCGCCGCGCCTCTATATCCATGAGGCAGAGCGTCTGCATGTCGCTCTCAGTAATTTTGTTTGCCATCAGTATCATACCGGCGCAGGTTCCCATGACGGGCTTGCCCTCTTTAGCCATCTGCTGCAGAGGCTTCACCAGGTGGTAGTGGCGCGCCAGCTTGAGCATGGTGGTGCTCTCTCCTCCCGGTATAATCAACCCGTCCACGCCGTGCAGCTCTTTCGCCGTGCGCACCTCGACGGCCTCCACACCCAGCCTGCGCAGGATGTGGATATGTTCGATAAAAGCTCCCTGCAGTGCCAGCACCCCGATTTTCATATGCTCCGCTATCCTAAGTCGGAGAGGGGCTTCCCAGCCCCTCTCAAAAATACTAAATACTAATATCTAAATACTAAACAAATCCAAATGTTTTGAAATTTGAATTTTGAGCATTGGTGCTTATTTAGTATTTGGTGCTTAGAATTTATATTTTAACCACCTTGGCGGTGTACACGTCCTTGAGCGCCAGTATCTCCTTGCGCGCCGCTTCCGGCAGGGGTTCGTCCAGCGCCAGTATCATGAGAGCCTCGCCTCTGGGCTTGAGGCGCGACAGGTGCATGTAGCTGATGTTGATGTCGGCCGAGCCGGTGATATTGCCCACGGCCCCTATGAGCCCCGGGCGGTCGCGGTGGTCGCAGAACAAGAAGTAGCCGCCGGTGGGCACTATATCTATCCAGAACTGGTTAACCTGCACGATGTGGCTTTCGTCCCGCATCACCGAGCCCGACACAGTAGCGGTGCCCTCGCTGGTGACGGCTTCCAGGGTTATCAGGTTGGCGTAGTTGTCGCAGGTGGCCTGTTTTTCCTCGGACACCCTGATGCCGCGCTTGGTGGCTTCCATGGTGGCGTTGACCATGTTGATACGTTCTGCGGTGAGGCGTCCCAGCAAAGAGCCCAGCAACACAGCTTTGAGGGCGTTACTGTCGTAGGCCGCCACCTCTCCCTGGTATTTGATGTGGATGCTCTTTATCTGGCCTTCGCCCAGGTAGCTCATCAGGTTGCCCACTGAGTTCGCCAGCCGCATGTAGGGCACCAGCACCGGCAGGACCTCCGCCGATACTAACGGCGCGTTGACGGCGTACTTGGCTGGTTGGCCGTTGAAAACATCGATGATTTGCTGCACCACCTCGGTGGCGGCCAGCGTCTGCGCCTCGTTGGTGGAGGCGCCCAGATGCGGCGTGACGATTATCTTGCTGCAGCCGAACAGTATGCTCTTGGTGCAGGGCTCCTCGACAAATACGTCGACGGCCGCCCCGCCCAGCTTGCCAGCGTTGATGGCCGCCACCAGCGCCTCCTCGTCGATAAGGCCTCCCCGGGCGGCGTTGATAATGCGGGCTGTCGGCTTCATCATGGCAAGCTGCTTTGCGCCTATCAGGTTTCTGGTGGACTCGATGAGCGGCACGTGCAGGGTGATGAAATCGGCCTCTTTCCATATCTCGTCTAGCGTTTTCATATCCACGCTCATCTTTTTGGCGCGCTCGGCGGTGACGAAGGGGTCGTAGCCGATGAGTTTCATCTCCAGTCCCTGCGCGCGGCGCGCTACCTCGCTGCCTACATTGCCCAGGCCGACAATGCCCAGCGTCTTGCCGCGCACCTCGGTGCCCATGAACTCGTTGCGTTTCCACTCGCAGTTCTTGAGCGAAGTATTGGCCTGCGGTATGTTGCGCGCCAGAGACAGCATAAGGGCCACGGCGTGCTCGGCGGCGGAGATGGTGTTGCCGGTGGGGGCATTGACCACGATGATGCCGCGCTTGGTGGCGGCCTGGGTGTCTATATTGTCCACGCCCACCCCGGCGCGGCCGATGACGATGAGCTTGGTGCCGGCCTCTATTATGTCGGCGGTGACGCGCGTCTGGCTGCGCACGATAAGAGCCTCATAGTTCCCTATGATGGCTTTTATCTCTTCGGGCTTGAGCTTGGTCTTGACGTCCACGTTGGCATACTGCTTGAGTATGTCGATGCCCTCCTGAGCCAGGGGGTCGGCCACCAGCACGTTCATTTTCATCTACTTGCTCCGAAAGCCGGCCTTGGGCAGCGCCACCTTGAGCGCGTCCAGCACGGCTTTAATGTCCTTCTCGTTAACCCAGCCCAGGTGGCCGATGCGGAAGATTTTACCCTCCAGCTCCATCTGGCCGCCGGAGAGGATAATATCGTACTCCTCGCGCATAATTTTGTTGAGCGTCTTGGCATCCAGCCCCTCGGTGCCCAGTATGGAGGTGACGGTGTTGGAGGCGTGCGCCTCGTCGGCGAAAAGTTTTAAGCCCAGCGCCTTGACTCCCTCGCGGGTCATCTTGCCGATTTTCTGGTGGCGGGCGATGATATTTGACAGCCCCTCTTTGAGCATCATGTCGAGGGCCACGTTCAACGCGAAAACGATGGAGACGGCCGGGGTCCAGGGTGTCTGGCCGCCCTTTTCAAAATATTTCTTGGCCTTGCCGAAGTCCCAGTAGAAGCGCGGTATTTTGGCAGCGGCATTGGCCTTCCAGGCCTTCTCGGATATAGCCACCATGGCCATGCCGGGGGGCACCATCCAGCTCTTCTGCGAGCCGGTGACCATCACGTCCACGCCCCACTCGTCCACCGGCAGCTCGATTGAGCCGATGCTGGAGATGGCGTCCACTATGAACAGCTTGTCGAAGGGCTTGACTGTGCTGGCGATTTCCTTGAGGGGGTTGGTGACGCCGGTCGAGGTCTCGTTATGAGTGACCATGACCGCCTTGATGGCGGGGTCCCGCTCGAGCGCGGCCTTTATGGCGGCCGGGTCGGCGGCCTTGCCCCACTCGTATTTGAGAACCGTTACATCAGCGCCGTAGGTCTTGGCGATGTTGGCCAGGCGGTCGCCGAAAACGCCGATGGACACGGCCAGCACCTTGTCGCCCGGCGAGAAGGAGTTCACCACGGCCGCTTCCAGGCCGCCGGTACCGGAGCCGGTCAGCAGGTAAACGTCATTTTTGGTTATGAAGAGTTTTTTTAGCTTGTCGGTGACTTCCAGCAGCATCTTCTGGAACTCGCCGCCGCGGTGGTTGATCATCTGGCGGCTCATGGCTTCCAGCACCTCGGGCGGGCAGGGAGTGGGGCCGGGGATTCTAAGGTTGGTCATGTAGGCTCCTTCAAAAGCTATGATTTATTTGTGGATAAAGATTATAGCTCAAAAAGCGCCCAATAAACAACCCATAAAAATGCTCCGACCCCGAAAAGGCCGCGTTGGTGGAAACGAAACGAAGGCGGTAATCTCAGGTTGTGCTTGCTCTTACATGTCCTGGGGTTACTGAAACGAGGGGTTTAGGGCAGGTTTCGAACCTGCCCTCTGCCTGTCGTTCTATATCAACCAACTCCGTTGAGGGGAGAGGGTTAAGGTGAGGGTGAGAGTTCGGTTTTAGAACAGCTTTCTAGCGCACCTGAATGGGGTTCAGGTGATCGGAGTCCCCCAAATATCATTATTAATTCTTTTTGCCCCGAGTTGGTATAAAGTCATAATAATGAAGGTTTATTAAGCCCAACATCATTTCTTTTTTTTCTTCTTTCGCGAGTTCTGTTTTTTTAACATTTTTGCCTTGAATTTTTGTAACTTGGCAAGTTCCCTTTCGCTTTGTTCAGCCCGTGCAGTTGCTTCCTTTGCAATAGTTTCTGCTTGCCGTCGTTTTTCTGCTTCGACATGGGCAATTTCAGAAGAAAGCTGTGCCGCTGCTAATGGCAATTGACTGGGTCTCATACGTGAGAGAATTGCGTCTAACGGTTCACCGTATTTGTTCCCAATAGTCGAATCGTATTGATCTCTGAGTTCTTCAATGCTGAGCTTGGCTTGATCAATTATTCCACCAAAAACGCGCGAAACAGTTTCTTCATCTAAAAGACTTAAGCCTGACTCGGCGAGTCCATAGATAATTCGTTCAAAAGCCTCCTCGACTAAATCTGCACGAGTGATAGTGCCTAAAGTTGATATAAAGCTCAAGAACGCGTCCGGTTGCCATGTGATTGGCTTTCCTCCAATGAGATTGAGGATTGAAGTATTGCTAATGAACCACGACTGTGAGGCAGCTTGAGATAGCATGTGATATTCCCCACTCCGTTCCCTCAACACAATATTATAGGCCTCTGCCTCCGGCTTAGCCTTCTCAAGCGGGTCATTCTGTTGTGCCTGTCCGGAAACTCCAGGTAGTATGTGTTGTGTACCCTGCCGCAACTCTACAATCTTCTTACTATAACTATCGATTGCTGAATAGTGTGAATCATCAAAGCCAGGCCAAGCACTCGGCTCAACAACTTCAATCCCATGTTTCATTAAAGCTTGGGCGATTACTTCCTTACCTATGTCGCCAGGCATACCTAGAGCTTGATACAGATAACTTTGCCAACTGCATGGATTTCCAGCAGCTTGCCATCGGATGAAACCTTCTAAGAATGCATTTGATTTTTCGAAGGGGGCGTCTCCTCTAGCTGCAGCAATAATAACGGGTGAGCTAGCGCCATTTTCTTCGATCCTTTTATCGGCAAAATACAAATGCTCTCTAGTTTCATCGAGAAGGCTATCAATTGTGAATAGTCGGACATCCATGCTGTTAAGCTTCTTCAATGACTCGCGATAGGACTGGTTTGTCAAAGAGCCCAAAGCAAGCGTATGGATTTGTGTGTCTGAGTCGATCAACCATAATGTTTCTTTGGCTATTTTAATTCTCTCAACAGCCAAATCCCCAAATACACCTAACGCATGGAACCCGAAGTACCCTTGAGCGATTCGCCCCAGATAGTCTCGCTGGGCAGCTTCGGCGCGGACAAAAGAGTCGAGTGAAGCTTTGAAAAAAGCCAAGCGCATAACCAGATTGTCATATTTAGTGCTTGCAACTAAAATGAAATGCAAGATTGACTGAGGGACGAATTTGGTTACATTTTTTGAAAATAATAGGCTCGCGAATGTCAAGCCCCCTTTTTCAAAGTACGTAGTTAATGAAGTATCAATGTCAGAAACTAACGATTTTAATTGTGCGTCATTCAAATCTGTAAAGTCGCGGCGTATTCTAAGTTCAAGGGACTGTCTAAACAAGGCTCGGGCGTGTTCGAAAACCTCGCGCTTGGATTGGGATTGCTGGAGTGCTTTCTCAGGCACGGCCAAGCTGCCATCAGGGCGTCTTGATAATATGCCACGCTCAACCGAACGTTGTTCGACTTGGGACAGGAAGTGGGATTCAACGGTTACATCCGGGGGCCAACCGGCCTCTTGTATGGCTCGATGAATGGTGAATCCCTCGATTCCCTTGAGGGCAGGTAATTTGGCTTCGATTGCACTTACTATGATGTCTCTTCTTTTGTTTTCGTAGTCTTGCTGCCCTACCAGTTCGTTGAAAACGAAAAAACCGGCTGCGGATTCATGAGATGTCACTACAGGGATCTGTTGCTGGAGACGCACTATTGTCCGTGGTGGAACACAATCGCTGATACTCTCAAGAATCCTCAGAAGATTCGTGTGCCCATTCTCACCCCCAGGATATCCAATGATGCTAACACGATAATCAGCTTCGAATTTAGTTCTCTCCTGGTATGAAGGCGGGTCGGGCGTTATCCATATAGCAGGATGCTCGAAACCTGACCCTTTCTTTGCAGTCTCAAGCACATGCACAATATTCTTGTCTGAAAGTGAATGCCCAATTACAATCACTCGATGCATTGTGAAGATAGCTGCCATTTTAGAACGCCAATAATCCCACTGGCTTCCATGCGTGATTGATTTATATTGTCCAGTAGTAAGAATGAGGCCATCTTCTGATGTTAGGTCACCGTGTAATTTAACGATAAAACCGGAAGAATCAGAAGCTAGTTGGTTCATATGGTCGCGCGAATTCGAATAAGTTAGGTATGGTTCGCCAAGATGCGATAGATGGTTTTGCAGTTCATTGTCATAATTGGTAGTCATGTAAACAGGTATTGGCCATCTCGCCATAATTTCATAAATCTTGCTCTGTCTTATGGGTTTTAGTTTATTTCTCAACAATTCTAGCAATCGTTGGCTGCCCAAGCCAGCTTTAGTAGCTTCAAATACGCCGGGGTAATCAAATTTGGCGAAGCAAGACTTGGCAGCAGTAAGGTTGGGGTTGTTACCAAGGAGGGTCAACTCTTCTATTGCTGTAGATGCGAGTTCTTTCCAAGTTGGGTATCCCATGTCTATAGAAGGCCCAGAACCGACTAGAAGCCAAGCTTTTCCTGAGTTAAGGTATTCAATCAATCTGGAATCCAAGCGTCACCTCCATTAGGGCTGTTTTGCTAGACCTAGTTGATGAAATCACCTATATGCGAATTATCTTATTTCAGAAAATGTATGCCAGCTACGAACAATTGTCAAGAATCCATTTTTTGTTGATACCCAAATACGAATCGACGGGAAGAGTATTAATGCCGAACGGCCTCACCGCAGAGTGCCTTTAATGGTGAAAACACGACAAACACCCCTCGACTACCCCAAACCGCTGTGCTATCATTTCCCGTTATGGCCAAAGACTATAAGTAAAACGGGCGCGGAACGAATGGTGATAAATCAGCCGAAAATGGTGCAAAAATGAGGAATTTCGGGGCATTTTGGCTCAAATAGAACAGGTTATCCTGCCCGACACAAAACGGAATTAAAAACAATTATTACGCAGAGACCAGGCACGGGGAAAGTGGATTGTTTCATCAAAAAAATATCTTTGCGCAAAACGAATCAATTATCTCCTCTCCCCTTGGGGGAGAGGATTAAGAGCCTGCACTGAGCGAAGCGAATGTGTGAGGGGTAGACCCAGACTTTCACCCTCACTCTTATCTCTCCCCTCAAGGGCGAGATGATTGGTGTAGACATCAGTATGTTGTGATGTTATAATGTTTGTATAAATAAAGCGGGAGGCAATCTATGCCTGGTGTAACTAAAAGAACCACCATCTATCTTGACCCCGATTTGCATAAAGCCCTGCGTTTGAAGTCGGTGGAGGTGTCGAGGTCCGTTTCCGACATCATCAACGAGGCGGTGAAAGTAGCGCTGGCCGAAGACGCCGAAGACATCGCCGCCTTTGAAGAACGCGCGGCTGAGCCGCTATTGAGCTACGAGGACATGGTCAAAAGGCTCAAGCAAGATGGCCGCATATAAAATCTTTTTCAAGGCTTCGGTAGAAAAAGATTTTCGCGCTATACCCCAAAAGGACGCCAGGCGTATCCTGCAGCGCATTAAATCACTGGCACTGGATGCGCGCCCGCGCGGCTGCGAAAAGTTGACCGGGCAGGAGCGTTACCGCATACGCCAGGGCGCGTTTCGCATTGTATATTCGATTCAGGACTATGCGCTCACTGTCTGGATAGTGAAGATTGCCAGCCGCAAGGATGTTTACCGGAGCAAGTAGGGACGGCGTTTTCTGGCAAAGGAAAAGCGCCAGCAATGGCAAAGCAACTCCCCTCAAGGGAGAGATGTTTGGGAACGGGATTGCCACGCTCGTTCCTCGCTCGCAATGACACCGTGATGTGAGAAAAGGTAGGGGCACGGCGCGCCGTGCCCTGTGGGAAAATCCCTCTCCTCGGCAATTCTGCCGAGGTCTCCCTTTTGCGAAAGGGAGAGGGGAAACAATACCGCCCCACCAGATGCTTCAGCCGCCCGTTGCGGCTTCCAGCATGGAATTCAAGGGTGTCCATTCTGGAGGCCATGGTGGATGGCCGAAGAATCTGGAGGAGTGGGGAATCCTCGCCTCATGCGTGAATGGGAGTATAATAGGCCACGAGGAAGGCACTTTATCTTAATTTAATTCATATTCGATAACTGGATGATTACCAAAGACGATCAATATTACGTTTATATCGTGAGCAATAAGAGCAGAACGTTGCTGTATACGGGGTTTACTGGTGACTTGGCGGGAAGGATTTACCAACATAAGAATAAATTGGCTGATGGATTCACGAGCAAATACAACGTTAATATTCTTGTGTACTATGAGGTTTGCGAGAGCCGCGAATCGGCACTAACGCGAGAGAAACAGATCAAAGGATTCCTCAGACAAAAGAAAATTGACCTCATTAGCGGACAAAACCCGCAATGGCTGGATTTATATGACGGGCTGGTCGCTTGACGGCCATTCTGGAGGCAATGAAGGATGACTGAAGAATCCGGTGGAGGGGGATTTCCCTACCCCGCCAGATGCTTCAGCCGCCTGTTGCGGCTTCCAGCATGGATTTAGCCTGTCACCAGCCTCACGAAGCGGCGCTTGCCCACCTTGAGGACCGCCCCGCTCTTTACCTCGCAGCTGGGCGCTTCCACCTTCACCCCGTCCAGCTCCACCCCGCCCTGCGCGATGAGGCGCGACGCCTCGCTCTTGCTCTTGGCCAGCCCCGCGTCCACCATAACCTGCGGGATGGACACGACGCCCCCGGCGATGCGGAACTCGGCTATCTCGTCCGGGGCTTCCTTGTTCTGCACCACGCGCACGAAGGCATCTTCCGCGGTATTCGCGGCGGCGTTGTCGTAAAGCTGCGTGATAATCTCTCTCGCCAGGCGCTTTTTAAGCTGCATGGGGTTGGCGCCGCATTCTATCTCTTTGCGGAACTCTACAAGCTCGGTGTCAGAAACATCGGTCACTAACGTAAAATAGTCCATGATTAACTGGTCGGGGATTGACATAACCTTGCCGAATATCTGCTCCGGGGGTTCGGCCACGCCAATATAGTTGCCCAGGCTCTTGCTCATCTTGTGCGTGCCGTCGGTGCCGACCAGCAGCGGCGTCAGGAACACCTGCTGCGGGCGCTGTCCCACCATGCCCTGCAGCTCGCGCCCCACCAGCAGGTTGAACTTCTGGTCGGTTCCGCCGAACTCCATGTCGGACTCTATCTTGACTGAGTCGTAGGCCTGCAAAAGGGGATACATGAACTCGGTGAGCGTTATGGGCTTGCCTGCCGTGAAGCGCTTGTTGAAGTCCTCGCGCGCCAGGAACTGGGCGATGGTGAAGCGGCTGGTGAGTTTCAGCACGTCCGCCAGGCTGAACTTGCCGAACCACTCGCTTTGCCATCTTACCTCGGTGCGGCTGCGGTCAACTATCTTGAAGAACTGCTGCATGTAGGTCTCGGCGTTGGCCTTCACCTGCTCGTAGGTGAGCATGGGGCGGGTGACGCTCACGCCGCTGGGGTCGCCGATTTGCGCCGTCCAGTCGCCCACGATAAGCACGACCTGGTGCCCCATCTCCTGGAACTGGCGCAGCTTGCGCAGGCCCACCATGTGCCCCAGGTGGATATCGGGGGAGGAGGGGTCGAAGCCTTCCTTGAGGCGCAGCCGGTCGCCCTTTTTGAGGCGAGATACCAGCTCCTCCTCGACGATTATCTCGGCCACGCCGCGCTTGAGCAGGCGGTTGAAATCGATGTTCTTTTCCATGTTACTTCTGGATTGCGTCCAGTCTCTCCTATCCCCGTAAGACTATTCTGTAGAGATTGCTTCGTCGTCCCGCTCACGGCGGGACTCCTCGCAATGACGGTGTAGTATCGGGTAAAGTGAGCAAAAGCTCACTTACCCGATGACATGCACTTATCAATACTCAGCTATGCGCCAGCTTCTTTCTTATCGTCAAGACGTCTTTTTCCATCTGCGTCTTGAGCGCTTCGGCGTCAGGGAACTTCTGCTCGCCGCGCAGTCGCTCTATTATATCAATTTTGAGGCTCTTGCGGTATAGGTCGCCGGTGAAGTCCAGCACGTGCGCCTCCACGATGCGCTCCACGCCGCTAAAGGTGGGGCGGTGGCCGATGAAGGTGGCGGCGGGATGTGCCTTGCCATCGAAATGAGCCACGGCGGCATAAACTCCGTCTAATGGCAGCGCCTGATGCGGGTCGAGGTCGAGATTGGCGGTGGGGAAGCCCAGCTCCGTTCCGCGCCCCTCGCCGGCGATGACGCTGCCCTCCAGGCTGAAGGGACGCCTCAGCATGGCGTTGGCCTTGGCCATGTCTCCGTCCGATAAAGCCTGGCGTATAGCTGTGCTGGAGATAATCTCGCCCATGTATTTGACCGGACCGACCACCTCGGTGCTGAACCCCAGCTTTTTACCCATCTCGTGCAGGGCTTCCAGCGAGCCCTCGCGGTGGCGTCCCAGGGCGAAGTCCCAGCCCAGTATCATGCCCTGCATCTTGAGGTACTGTTGCAGCAACAGCACGAAGGGCTGCGCCCCCAGCTCCGCCAGCTCGTGGGAAAAAGTAAGGGTGATGACGATATCGACGCCCATCTCCTTTATCAATCGGATGCGCTCGGTCAGGCTGGTGAGCGACGGCACGGTCTCGCCGGGCGCGAGCAGCGCCATGGGGTGCTGTCTGAAGGTGATGACGGCGCTGAGCATTTTTTTTACCCTGGCCTGGTCCACCAGTTCTTTTATGAGTGTCTGATGTCCGAGATGCAAGCCGTCGAAGACTCCGATGGAGACCAGCGTGTCCCGT
Organism: Dehalococcoidia bacterium; assembly: GCA_003597995.1. Lineage (NCBI taxonomy): Bacteria > Bacillati > Chloroflexota > Dehalococcoidia > Dehalococcoidia bacterium. The sequence continues at coordinate 55,503 of QZJY01000030.1, read as the reverse complement.
GTCGGGGTAAGGCCGCTCAGTTCTTTTCCTATCGTTCTAAACATATGTCTAAGGATTATACGCTTAGGTCGCGGCGTACATTGCCATATTACTGGTGAGTTTACCGGTTTCGATGGTAGCCATGCCTGTCGTCAATATACTCGTCCAAATAGGGCCCTTTTTAGTAAATGGCGCTTATTATAGCCCCGCTACAGCATTGTGTAAAGAAACATGCCTGTGACAAGTGCTGGGCAAATCCAAGACTGTCTCGCGGAGCCGCATACATGGAATTGCCAGCCATAGGCCACCCATGCTATAATATTATATATCTCAAACGCATTTTCCTCCCATATCTTTCAGGCAATCAGGCATGAAGTATCGAACTTGGAGAGACTTTGTTGTGCCTGGACGGGAAATATTGTTGACAGGCCTCATATAGATATGGTATGATTCTAGCTTGCTTATGACTTCCGTCTATTCGTCCTTTTATTTCCATTTCCCGCACACAGACTTTTGGTTGTAGAACTACGGCCAAATTTTGCCCCTTTTCCTCAGGTTTTTATTAAGGAGTGAGCGTCTTTGGAACAAGCAATTTTCCCCGTCGGAACTAGAGCACCCATGCCGCAACAGTCCTATGCCCACATCTCACAAGTGGTCGAAGTGCCCAATCTCATCGACCTCCAGCTAGCCTCTTTCCAGTGGCTTCAGGAGGACGGCATCAAGCAACTCCTGGAAGAGCTCTCGCCCATCAAGGACTTCACCGGCAACCGCCTGGAGCTCAGCTTCGTGGATTTCGAGTTCAGGGAACCGCGTCTCTCCGAACAGGAGTGCACCCAGCGCGACCAGACCTATTCCATAACACTGTACGTTAAGGCGCGCCTTCTGGTGAAGGGCACGGGTGAAATCAAAGAGCCGTTCGACCTGTTTTTCGGCGACATGCCCATGATGACCGCCCAGGGAACGTTTATCACCAGCGGCACGGAGCGTGTTATCGTAAGCCAACTGCTGCGCTCGCCTGGCGTCTATTTCACCCTGGCCGAGGATGCCGTCAGCGGGCGGCGTATGTGCAATGCCAATCTCATCCCCAGCAGGGGAGCTTGGCTTGATTTCGAGACCAGCACGCGCGACGTCATCTCCGTCAAGATAGACGGCAAACGCAAGATACCCATTACCACGCTGCTGCGCGCCATCGGATTTGCCTCGGACGAGGAGCTGCTCTCCATGTTTGCCGCAGAGGACGACTCTCCCGACCATCAGTTCATCAAGTCCACCATTGACCGCGACCCGTCTATCCGCGACGAAAACGCCGCCCTGATGGATATATACCGCAAGGTGCGCCCGGGCGACCCGCCGAACCTGGAAAATGCCAGGAAGCTCCTGCAGAATATGTTCTTCAACCCCGAACATTATGACCTGGGACTGGTGGGGCGCTACAAGCTCAACCGCCGGCTGGGACTGCCCCCCCAGGCCGAGGGCGAAGGCCGCGCCCTCACCCGCGAGGACATGGCCGAGATTGTGCGCCATATCATCATGGTGAATAACGGCCAGGATCACTCGGACGATATAGACCACCTGGGCAACCGCCGCATCCGCACCGTCGGCGAGCTGATACAGAACCAGTTCCGCCTGGGCCTGATGAGGCTGGAGAGGGTGGCGCGCGAGCGCATGAGCATCCTTTCAGCCGAAGCCCTGACTCCAGGCGCCCTGGTCAATATCCGCCCGGTGGTATCGGCGGTGCGCGAGTTTTTCGGGGGTTCGCAGCTTTCACAGTTCATGGACCAGACCAACCCGCTGGCCGAGCTGACGCACAAGCGCCGCCTGTCGGCCATGGGCCCCGGCGGTCTGTCACGCGAACGCGCCGGATTCGATGTGCGCGACGTTCATTTCTCGCACTACGGCCGCATCTGTCCCATCGAGACGCCTGAAGGCCCCAACATCGGACTCATCGGTAGCTTGGCCACCTACGGCCGCATCAACCGCTATGGTTTTATTGAAACACCCTACCGTAAGGTGAAAAGCGAGCTGGATACTCGCAGTGCCGAGCTGGTGGGGCGCAAACCGCTGGAAGAAGTCAAAGACAGCAAAGGCAAGGTGTTGCTTGAAGCGGGCGTTACGGTCACTAAGGAGGCTTTAGCCAAGCTGGCCAAGCTAGCCGCCCGTTCGGTCAAGGTCACGCCCTTCGTCTCAGTTGAGGCGGAGTATATGCAGGCCGATACCGAGGATAAATACACCATCGCGCAGGCCAACGCCAAACTCGATGAACTGGGCGAGTTCACCGAAGAGCGTGTGGAGGCGCGTTTTGCCGACCAGTACCTCTTCCTGCCGCCCTCGAAGATAGAATACATGGACGTTTCGCCCAAGCAGATATTCAGCGTGGCCGCCTCCCTCATCCCCTTCCTGGAACACGACGATGCCAACCGCGCGCTGATGGGCGCCAACATGCAGCGCCAGGGTGTTCCCCTGGTGCTACCCGAGTCGCCACTGGTGGCTACGGGCATGGAGACCGAGGCCGCCCGTTACAGCGGGCAGGTGCTCTTCAGTAAGGCGGACGGCACGATAGCCTCCGTCACGAGTTCCGAAATCACTGTCGCCACCGGTGATGGCCGCGATGAGGTGTACCAGCTTAAGAAGTTCGTGCGCACCAACCAGGGCACCTGCATCAACCAGCGTCCCATCGTCAGCAAGGGCGAGAAGGTAAAGTACGGGCAGGTGCTGGCCGACAGCTCGGCCACCGAGCGCGGCGAACTGGCGTTGGGACAGAACGTAGTAGCGGCTTTCATGAGCTGGGGCGGCTACAACTATGAAGACGCCATCATCGTCAGCGACCGGCTGGTGGAACGCGACAAATTCACCTCCATCCATATTTCCAAGCACGAAGTGGAAGCGCGGGACACTAAACTGGGCCCTGAAGAGATAACGCGCGATATACCCAACGTGGGCGAGGAGAACCTGCGTGAGCTCGACGAGTTCGGCATCATCCGCGTGGGGGCCGAGGTGGAACCCGGCGATATACTGGTGGGCAAGATTACACCCAAGGGCGAGACCGAACTCTCCGCCGAAGAAAAACTGCTGCGCGCCATCTTCGGCGAAAAAGCCCGTGAGGTAAAAGACACCTCACTGCGCGTGCCGCATGGGGAGTCTGGCAAGGTCATCAATGTGCGCATCTTCTCGCGCGAGGACGGCGACGAGCTGCCAGTGCGCGTCAATAAGTGGGTTCAGGTGTGGGTGGCGCAGAAACGCAAGATATCGGTGGGCGACAAGCTGGCAGGACGCCACGGCAACAAGGGAGTCATCTCCATCGTAGCCCCTGTCGAGGATATGCCCTACCTGCCCGACGGCACACCTGTCGACATCGTGCTCAACCCCATCGGCGTGCCCTCCCGCATGAACCTGGGGCAGATTCTGGAGACTCACCTGGGATGGGTTGGCCAATTACTGGGTTTCAAAGCGGTTACGCCGGTGTTTGACGGCGCTACTGATATCGATATTGAGGACGGCCTGGCTCGCGTCTGGATGGCCCAGCAAGCTAAGGCGCTGGCAATGGACCCGGATAACCAGCTCTCCTCTTTTGATCTGGTAAAAACCAAGGCCTGGATAAATGGCCGAGGCTATGATGCCGAAAAGGCCTTCGACCGCGAACACCGCGGCGAAGCGCGCTTAATCTGCCTCAAGCTGTGGCTTGAAGACCAGGGTGTCGCCAGCCACAAGCTGGGCATTAAAGAAGTGGAAAAACAGGTGCGCCAGCTAAGCGAAGAAAAGAATCTGCCCTCGCCCATCGGAGGCAAGGTCCAGTTGCGCGACGGGCGCACCGGCGAAATGTTCGACCAGCCTGTGACGGTAGGTAACATCTATATGATGAAACTCATCCATCTGGTGGAGGATAAGGTCCACGCCCGCGCCACCGGCCCCTATTCGCTCATCTCGCAGCAACCGCTGGGCGGCAAGGCACAGTTCGGCGGCCAGCGTTTCGGCGAAATGGAAGTCTGGTCGCTCGAGGCTTACGGCGCGGCCCATAATCTTCAAGAGATGCTCACCACCAAGTCCGACGACGTCACCGGCCGTTCCAAGACCTACGAGGCTATCGTCAAGGGCGACGACATTCTGCCGCCGGGCGTGCCGGAATCTTTCAAGGTCCTGGTAAAGGAACTTCAGAGTCTAGGCCTTTCCGTCGAGGTCCTCAACGAAGAAGAAAAGGCCGTATCGGCCGACAAGGTCAAAGAGGCCGGCGAACCTGAGAGGGAGCTCCCCACTCTGGACAGCGCGGCATCCCTGCTGGTCGATCATACGGCGGAAGCTCACGAGGGAGAAAAAGATAATGTTGGAAGTTAATGATTTCGATGCGGTCCGCGTTTCGCTGGCTTCACCGGAACAGATATTGAGCTGGTCCTACGGCGAGGTTACCAAGCCGGAGACCATCAACTATCGCACTCTCAAGCCCGAACGCGACGGGCTTTTCTGCGAGCGCATTTTCGGTCCCATCAAGGACTTCGAATGCGCCTGCGGCAAATACAAGCGCGTAAGATTCAAAGGCATCATCTGCGACAAATGCGGCGTGGAAATCGCCCGCGCCAAGGTGCGCCGCGAGCGCATGGGGCACATCGAACTGGCCTGCCCGGTGAGCCATATCTGGTTCGCCCGCGGCATACCCAGCCGCGTCGGACTGCTTTTAGACCTTTCGGCGCGCAGCCTTGAGCGCGTCATCTATTTTTCGCATTATATAGTGACCTCGGTCGACGAGGAAGCCAGGACCGAAGCCATCCGCCTCATCGAGACGCAGTTCGACTCCGACATGGCGGAGCGCAAGGACAAGATCGAGGGTAAAGTGGCCGACCTGGAGAAGAACAAGGCTACCGTGGAAGAGGTCAACCAGCTAAGGCGGGGCTTCGATACCGAGCGCGCCCGCATGGAGGACGAACTTCCCACGAAAATCGAACAGCTCAAAGACCTGCGCAAGGGGACTCTCCTCACCGAGAACCAGTACCAAGAGATCAAAACGAATTACGGCCAGGTTTTCGAAGCCGGCATGGGGGCTGAGGCGATTCTCAAACTCCTCGGCGCTCTCGAACTGGACGACGTGCGCAGCCAGCTGATACAGGAAACGCATTCTTCATCCGGACAACGCCGCCGCAAGGCTGCCAAGCAATTACAACTGGTGGAGGCTTTCCGCCGCTCGTCCAACAAGCCCTCCTGGATGGTGATAACCGTGCTGCCCGTACTGCCCCCTGACCTGCGCCCCATGGTGCAGCTCGACGGCGGTCGTTTCGCTACCAGCGACCTGAACGACCTCTATCGACGTGTCATCAACCGCAACAACCGCCTGCGCCACCTCATGGAAATAGGCGCTCCGGAGATTATTGTGCGCAACGAGAAGCGCATGCTGCAGGAAGCTGTGGACTCGCTCATCGACAACGGACGCCGCGGGCGCGCCGTCTCGGTCAGCGGCGACCACAAGGCCAAATCGCTCTCAGACATGCTGCGCGGCAAGCAGGGACGCTTCCGCCAGAACCTGCTGGGCAAGCGCGTGGACTACTCCGGCCGTTCCGTTATCGTGGTCGGCCCGAGCCTCAAACTCCACCAGTGCGGACTGCCGCGGCGCATGGCGCTTGAGCTTTTCAAACCTTTTGTCATGCACCGCCTGGTGGTTGACGGGCTGGCCTCCAACATCAAGAGCGCCCGCCGCCTGGTGGAACGCGCCAAGCCGGAGGTTTACGACGTACTGGAACAGGTGGTCAAGGAGCGCCCCGTCATGCTCAACCGCGCCCCGACGCTGCACCGCCTGAGCATACAGGCCTTCGAACCGGTGCTCATCGATGGCAGCGCCATTCAGATTCACCCGCTGGTGTGCACCGCTTTTAACGCCGACTTCGACGGCGACCAGATGGCCGTGCACGTTCCGCTTTCAAAAGCCTCTATCAAAGAGGCGCGCGAGATGATGCTTTCCATACGTAACATGCTGCTGCCCAGTTGCGGCGACCCCGTTGTGGCGCCCACGCTGGACATGGTGTTCGGCTGCTATTACCTGACCACCACCCGGCCCAAGGGCAAAGGCGAGAACATGCGCTTCGGCAGCTTCGAAGAGGCCAAGCTGGCCTGCGATCTGGACGAGGTGGACCTGCGCGCGGAGATAGAAGTGCGCGACGCCAGCGGCAAGCGCATCCGCACCACCGTGGGTCGCATTATTTTCAATGACATACTGCCCAAAGAACTGGGCTTTATCAACCAGAATATCGACAAGGGCGCCCTCAAGAGCCTCATCGCCCGCTGTTACAAGATGCTGGCCTCCGACGAGGGCATGGCAGAAATGCTCGACGGCCTGAAGGAGCTGGGATTCAAATACGCCATGCGCTCCGGTATCAGCATCTCCATGAGCGACGTCGAGGTCCCCGCTGACAAACCCAAGCTGCTGGCACAGGCGGAGGAACGTTCCACGCTCCTCGATAGCCAGCATGCCGAGGGGCTTATCACCGACGACGAACGCTACAAGGGCGTCGTCGACATATGGATGCAGACCACCGACCGCATCAAGCAGGCTATCTCTGGATCCATGAACCGCCAGGGTTCGGTATACATGATGGCTACCTCCGGCGCCAAGGGTAACATCTCTCAGATTACCCAGATGGCCGGCATGCGCGGCCTGATGACCAACCCCTCGGGCAAAATCATCGACTTTCCTATCAAGTCCTCGCTGCGCGAGGGCCTCTCCACGCTGGAGTACTTCATCTCGACGCACGGCGCGCGCAAGGGTCTGGCAGACACAGCTCTGCGTACCTCCGGCTCCGGTTACCTCACGCGCCGCCTGGTGGATGTCACGCAGGATGTTATCGTGCGCGAGGCCGACTGCGGCGATACCATCGGCACCTGGATCGACGAGCCCGCCGAAAAAGGCGTTCTGCCGGTTTTCAGCGACCGCATTATAGGCCGCCTGGCTGCCAGATCCATCGCTGATCCTCGCACGGGTGAGGTCATCGTCGACCGCGACGAAGAGATAGATGAGGCCAGGGCTGCCAGGATAATGGAAGCCGGCATCAAGCGGGTGCACGTACGCGCTCCGCTTTCCTGCCAGTCGCGCCGGGGCGTCTGCCAGAAGTGCTATGGCCGCGACCTGGGACGCGGCAGGCCTATCGATATGTTCACTGCCGTCGGTATCGTGGCCGCCCAGAGTATCGGCGAACCCGGCACGCAGCTCACCCTGCGCACCTTCCATACCGGGGGCGTAGTTGGGCTTGATATCACATCCGGTCTGCCCCGCGTGGAGGAGCTTTTCGAAGCCCGCCCGCCCAAGGCGCAGGCCATCATATCCGAGATAGACGGCGTGGCCGAGATTATCGAAAACGAAGACGGACGCTGGATAACCATCTCCAGTTCCGAGATGTTCCGCGACGAGTATCCTTTGCCCAAGGGCTGGCATGCCCAGGTGAAGGACGGCGCTATGGTGGAGGTCGGCGCGGTGCTGGCCGCCCCCAAGGCGGACAAGAAGGGCAAAACCGACATCACAGCCGAGCCTGTTGTGGCCCGCGTGGCCGGCGAGGTGCAGATAGAGGGCGGCAAGCTGGCTATCCGCTACGAAGAGGCGGATGAGCGCAAGTATGTCGTCCCGGCTGCCACGCATATACGTCTGGTGACCGGCGACCTGGTAAAGGCCGGGCAGCAGCTCACCGACGGCTCCATCAACCCGCAGGACATCCTGTCCGTGCTGGGCAAGGATGCCGTGCAGCGCTACCTGGTGGATGAGGTGCAGAAGGTGTATTGCTCGCAGGGCGTGCACATCAACGACAAGCACATCGAGGTTATCGTGCGCCAGATGCTTTCGAGGGTCCGCATCGATTCGACCGGAGACACGGACTTCATCCCGCGCGAGCTGGTGGACCGCTACCGCTTCGAGGAGGATAATGCCAAGGTGCTGGCCGAGGGTGGCGAACCCGCCACGGCGCAGACGGTGCTGATGGGCATAACTCGTGCTTCGCTTTCTACCGAGAGCTGGCTGGCGGCGGCCTCCTTCCAGGAGACCACCCGCGTGCTCACCGAGGCCGCTATCCACGGCAAGGTAGACCGCCTGGTAGGCCTCAAGGAGAACGTCATCATCGGCAAGCTCATCCCGGCGCGCTGCCATGCCTGCCTGGAAGCCGATGAAGAAGCCCACGCCCTGGCGGCTCAAAAAGAGGCGGCCAAGAAAGAGAACGCGCTACCCTTCTTCGCCGTCGAACCCTCAGGTGACGGCGGAAACGGAGAGCCTTCGACTCCAGCCACCGTATAGGGAGAAACCCAGGAAATCAAAGGGAGCGACTTTTAGGTCGCTCCCTTTTTCTTATGGCGAACACCAGGCCGCTTAGGCCAGTGTTGAAATCGTGACGGCGGAGACCCAGAAGTCGTACGAGGTTGAAGTATTTGTGATAACTAAAACCGTCCAGAAGATTATCAGGCATATCCACAGGAACAGCGCGATGGACCCGCAGATGATACCGGCCAGAGCCATGCCCCTGCCTTCAATGGCAGGCTCTTTCTTTATCTGGTTGAGGGCGATAGCGCCCAGGATTATCGCCGGGATGGAACAGATGGCGAGGGGAGGGATGAATCCGGCAATACCCAGGACGAGAGCGGCAATGGCCAGGCCGCTTGTTTTACGGGCGGGCGTTGCCGCCACTTGAGGCTGCTGAGTCATGCTCTGCTGTGGCACGAGCCTGCTGCCGCACTTATTACAAAATGAACTTTCATCCGGGTTTGGTACGCCGCAATTGTTGCAGTACATCTCGTTTCTCCTTTTTGTTATCCACGACCCGTTCTGCTATTACTTTAGATTATATACGTCGGAGCGTCAACGGTATTATAGTAGAGTTTTATACTGGCCGAAGGGGGCGTATTGAAGATGGGGAGTGGGGACTTATGAGCCTAACTGATGCCCTCTCAAGCTGGTCAAGCCGCAATGACAGTGTGATAGTGTCATTCCGGCGAAAGCCGGAATCCAGAGACTCCATTATCCCAAGATTTCATCCCATAGGTCTTTCCAGTCAGGATTCATACTCTCGATTAGTTCTAGCTTCCACTTTCTGTGCCAATTTTTGAGCTGCTTCTCGCGATTCAACGCTTCATTGACGTCGCCGGTCTGTTCATAATAGACGAGCAAATGAGTTTTGTAGCGTCTTGTGAAACATTCGAATAGGTCGTTACGATGTTCATAGACTCTGCGCGCGAGATTGTTTGTTACACCAGTATACAGAGTGCCGTTGCGCTTGTTGGCCATGATGTAGACATAATATTGTTTGTCGTTTCGATGCATGGCAAGCAAATCTTAAGCTGTCCTGGATTGCGGGTCAAGCCCGCAATGACACTAATATCTCTGAACGCTTGTGCTATAATAGCCTCAAATCATCCGAAGAGGAGAGTACCATAGCGCGCATAATTACGGGCAAGCCGCTGGCTGAAGACGTCTCGCTGGACTCCAACCTGCGCCCTAAAAGCCTGGCGGAGTTCATAGGGCAGGCCAAGATAAAAGATAACCTGGGTATCGCCATCTCGGCGGCCAGAGCGCGCGGCGAAGCCCTCGACCATGTGCTGCTCTACGGCCCGCCTGGCCTGGGCAAAACGACCCTCGCCAACATCATCGCCATCGAGATGGGCGTCAGCATCCGCATCACCTCGGGCCCGGCCATCGAGAGGAGCGGCGACCTGGCGGCCATCCTCACCAACCTCCACGCGCAGGACATACTGTTTATAGACGAGATACACCGCCTGGGGCGTCCTGTCGAAGAGGTGCTTTACCCGGCTATGGAAGAACGGGCACTGGACATTGTCATCGGCAAGGGGCCGACCGCCAAGAGCCTGCGCCTCAAGCTGCCGGCCTTCACTCTCATCGGCGCCACCACGCGCTTCGCCCAGCTCAGCGCGCCATTGCGCGACCGCTTCGGCTCGGTTTACCGCATGGACTTCTACGACGTGCCGTCCATGGAATCCATCGTCAAGCGCTCCGCCCATCTCCTCGGAGTACAGGCGGAGGCTGAGGGGTTGCATGAGATTGCCTGCCGCGCCAGGGGAACACCACGTGTGGCTAACCGCCTGCTCAAGCGCGTGCGCGATTATGCCCAGGTGAAAGCCGACGGCGCTATAACGCGCGAGATTGCTCTGACTGCGCTGGGGCGGCTGGAGGTGGATCCCATCGGGCTGGATGAGATAGACCACCGCCTGCTGCGCAGCATCATCGAGAAATTTGGCGGCGGGCCGGTAGGGCTGGAGACCATCGCCGCTTCCATAAGCGAGGAAGCCGATACCATTATGGACGTCTACGAGCCGTATCTGTTGCAACTCGGTTTTCTCGACCGAACGCCGCGGGGACGCACGGTGATGCCGCTGGCCTACAAGCACCTCGGCATCCCCTACGACAAGAAGAGCCAGCCCGGGCTGTTCTAGCCGTGAAAGTTTCCATTCTCTCATTGTCGGGCTTCTGGAAGCATTGCACAACATGAGAGAAGAAGGATATGACCGAATGGGCATGACCCGAAGAACGTTCCTTAAATTGGCCGGAGGCGCTGTGGGAGCAGCTGCTTTGGGAGCGCTGGGTTTTGGGACATACCAGAACCGTGACCGTATCCCCTTTCTACGCAAGGAGATTGTAGTTCCCCCTACATTTGACAACGCACAGGTGAGTGGCGCGATAGGAAGTAATAACGAGATAAAAATTGATGCGGCCACACTGGACAAAGTTCCCACTCTCCCCTCTGTTGCGACCCCAAAGCATGACATCTATTTGCTGACGCCCTTCCAGAATATTCCGTCCGGTGTCAATATTGCTTATAATAAAAATTTTGGGGGAGATTTTAACCCCGGCGAACTTAGCAATGCCAAAGACCAGAATATAAAAAATAATATAATTTTTGAGAATGTGCCGAAAGACACGGTGATTATTGCTCCTTTTGACGGGCAAATTGAATTTTATGCAAATCCCTCTGACGCCGCGGGAGTGTGTGAAATGGCTAATCTTTTCTATTTTGCCCCGGACGGCGCAGTTCATCAACTTTTGATTGGCGGTCCCTTCCAAGCCTTAATCGATGAAAAGCCTTTCCTGACCGGTCAGATAAATCTTAATGAAGACTCTCTCCTTGTCAGTGTTAATCGGGGGCAGCCCATAGCCAAAACGTTGCAGACAAGAGCTATTGGCTTTACTGCTCAAGCATGGCCAAAAGGACTCGGAACAGCTACCTATTATATCTATCCTGACAACCTTAACCTGATTACCCTGCCCGACGGCTCCGGACAGGAAAAACTGGCAATCTTAACACAGTAGCACCATATGAGGGTTCTAATTCATGCCTGCTGCGCCCACTGCACCGCTTATACCATCGAGCACTGGCGCAGGGAAGGTTACGATGTCACGGCCTTGTGGTACAATCCCAACATCCACCCTTTTACGGAACACAACCTGCGCCTGGAAGCCATGAAAAACCTGTCGCGGAACATGAATTTCCCGCTGGTGGTGGTTGACGGGTACGATTTCAAAGAGTATTTCCGTCGGGTCGCAGGGCATGAGGACGAGCGCTGCGGATATTGTTTCGAGTTGCGTCTCGACAGAGTGGCGAAGAAGGCTAAAGAGCTGGGCATCGAGTCCTTTACCTCCAGCCTGCTCATCAGCCCGCACCAGAAGCATGAACTGGCTAAAGAAATCGGGGAAAAAGTCGCGCTGGAGGCTGGAATCAGTTTCTTGTATGCCGACCTGCGCAAGCGTTACTCCGACAGCCGGCATATCACCAAGCCCATGGAGCTTTACCGCCAGCAGTACTGCGGCTGCATATACAGCGAGTACGAGAGATATGCGGAGCAGGGTTCAGAGCACAAGGAATAAATTGAATGTTTCCCCGTCTGACAATTCGAGTGAGATCCTTCGCTACGCTCAGGATGAGATATTAAAAGAGATGATATTATGACTTATCGCGTGCGCAAGATGCGCTGGGAGGATGTGGAGCAGGTGCGTGGCATCGACCTCACCTGTTTTCCCACCATGCTGCCTCCCACCAATTACAAGACCGAGTTCATCAACCCCATGGCGCACTACCTGGTGGCTTATGACGATTCACAGCTCGCGGTCATGAACGACCCGGGAAACCAGAATCAGTTGGTTGTGGGGTTTATCGGGCTGTGGTATATGGCCAGCGAGATGCATGTAATCAACCTGGCGGTGCATCCGGATTACAGGCACAAAGGCATCGGCGAGATATTACTGATACATGCCATTGAGCTGTCGGTAGAGCTTAAGGCCATCCTCATCACGCTTGAGGTGCGCGTCTCCAACCTGGCAGCGCAGGAACTGTACTCCAAGTACGGCTTTTCGGAGAGGGGTGTCCGCCGCGCCTACTATCTGGACAACCGCGAGGATGCGGTCATCATGACGCTGGATGAAATGGCATCATCGTCTTATCAAGAGGTTTTTCAGAGGCTCAAAGACGAGTATGCGCGGGAGCGGGGGACGGTCGAAAAGCTCGCGGACTAAGCCTCTTCCGAGGCCAGCTTACCGCCTTCTCCCCAGTTGTGTTTTGCGTTATCCTTGAGGATGACGGTCACTTTCTCTCTGGGCGTGCCTATCTTTACGAAGGCTTCGGCGATGCCTTCGACAAGCTGTTTCTTCTGCTCGATGGTGCGTCCCTGCCACATCTCAACGGTAACGACGGGCATAGCTCCTCCTTGAAGGTGTGTAACTAGTCAGCGCCGCCCCTCATGCGGTCGCGCTGCTTTTTGAGCTCGCGCTGCCTGTCGAACTCTTCCTGGCTCATGGGTGTGCAGCTTTGAACGGCGTTATTATTCATAATGAGCAGGAAATTCTCATGGCATTTCCAGCAGCGGTAAGGTCCCTCGTATCTTGAGTCCAGCAGGGACATCATGCCGTCAATATTGCACTTGGGGCAGGTAATCTTAACCATGCTCATAGCCGGGGCGCCTCCATACTTCTTCAGTTTATCTCATGTCAAAATGATATTTGACTATGGAAAAACATAAGTTTTCAAATAGACTACTCTAGTTTGTTTTTTTTAGCAAGAGGCAGATATTGCGCGAGAAAGAGCGCACAGGGAAATGGTAACGGCTCTCAGGAGACGACTTCAGAATCTCGAAACCGGCTTGGCGCGCCAGGCGCTCAATTTCGCCATAAGAGAATAGATAATAATAGCGCTGGATAATCTCGTCTCCGATTTTGAATGGAATAAGCGCCTCTTTGGGTTTGAACCAGAAACGCGGCTGCCATTTGTTCCAGACGGTGACGAAAGCCTCGCCACCGGGATTGAGGACGCGCCTTAGTTCTACGAGTGCCTTGAGTTGTGCGGAATGTCCTTTCAGATGGTGGAGGCTCGCTACAGCAATGGCCCAGTCGAAGCAGGCGTTGGGGTAGGGAAGCTGTCTCAGGTCGGCTTGGGAGAGTTTAACCTCGAAGCCGTGTTTCTGGGCGAACTTCCTGGCCAGCTGCAGCATGCCCGCCGAATAGTCCACGCCGAAGAGCTTGAACTCGCTTTTAAAGGGCAGGAAATCCGCGCCGTGCCCGCAGCCCAGGTTTAAAAGGTCGCCTTTTCCCCAGCGCTGCGACAGCGCTTCAAGCTCAACCTTGAAAATGGTGTGATGGCGGATGTTGTACCATGCGGGCGCGATGGCGTCGAAGGCCGAGGGCGGGGATTCGGGACTATTGTTTTGATTGCTCATGACGTGTTGCTCATATGTGTAAAGGAAGCCTGCAAAAGGCGGAGGCGCTTGGCTCCTTTATTCATCATTTCAAAACAGGATGAATGAAAGACTATTCTATACCTTCAGGTTCTTTTGAATTTTGCCAGAGCCACTCATAACTATTAAACAAATTATTGAAAAGTTCCTCCGAATCTTTTTTCCTAACAACAAAGTTAGGCCTTATATCTGGGGTTTCTTTGTTAGGAATAATAATTTCAACTCTCGCCCAGGCAGTAGGTTTAGTTGGGTTGGCTATAAGTATGCTATTACATATTGAGCCATCAAACATCTTCAGTTCGACATTCTTCTTAATTTCTTTTGAATAAGTTTTCTTCAATTCTTTGATATCCGATATCATTGATGAAGCACTCTTAGTGCTTATTTTTCCCAGCATTTCGATTTGTGGACTCTTGAAGTTTGTTATTATGACCCGACCTTTGCGAATACCAGGGAAAAAATCATAGAGTTGAGCATAGCTCCCCACATGCCAAGCAACCCACAGCTCATCAACAGCGCTTAACTCATCATTCAGATTTGGTAAATCCTTCCTGCTTATATAGAATTCACTTATGGGCATATTTATGCCTTTAAGTACTCGTTGGGTAGTTTTGTTTACTAATTCGTCTGAAGCATAGTAACGAATCACAATTTCAACCATACCTGCACCGAAAAGTATTGCGCCTATTTCCAACATCCATTCAATATGGAGAAAGAGTTTAAGAGCTATTAGTAATGCGCCTACGACTGAGAAAAGAACACAAATTAGCGTGATAGGATTTTTAAAGTTCATAAAGGTTCCTTTAAACAGAGTTCCATCAATTATAATTATTCTCCGGTCTATTATTATCTTTTATGGCTGCACTTATTATATAAAGCAATTATTGTCCCTTGCAATGGCTTTTGCAACATTCTGTTAGAAGGGTAAGAGGTTTAACTAGGGAGATCAAGGTCAAATAGCCTGGACAATGTTATAATTGTTTTAGACACTCCGCAATCCTGAAAGTGTATTCGTTGAGTCCTTACATGAGAAAACTGTCGCGCACAATATCGGGCGTAACGCCGGTGGCCGTCATGACCAGACCCTCTGGCTGTCCCGGCCGCTGCGTCTATTGTCCCACCTATGGCGCCACTCCGCAGAGCTACACGCCTGAATCCCCGGCTGTCATCCGCGCCAGGGGGTGTGATTATGATGCGTTCCGCCAGGTGCAACGCCGGCTCAACGTGCTGGCCGACATGGGGCATCCTACCGACAAGGTCGAGCTTATCATTATGGGCGGCACCTTTTTAGCCATTCCCATCGAATATCAGTACCAGTTCGTCAAGGACTGCTACGACGCCATGAACGGCGTTATTTCATCCTCTCTGGTCGAGGCTCAAAAATTGAACGAGACGGCGGCACGGCACTGCGTGGGGCTGTGCGTGGAGACGCGCCCGGACGTCTGCGGCGAAGCTGAGGTGTCGCGCATGATAGAGTTCGGCACCACGCGCGTTGAGCTGGGCGTGCAGGCGCTGGACGACCGAATCTACGCCGAGGTGCAGCGCGGGCACTCTGTGGCCGATGTAGCGCGTGCCACGGCCATCCTCAAACGCAGCGGCCTTAAGGTGCACTACCACTGGATGCCTGGCCTCCCAGGTTCATCCCCTGAGCACGACCTCGAAATGTCGCGCGAGCTGTTCGACAATCCGGATTACCGCCCCGACGGCCTCAAGCTTTATCCTACGATGGTGGTAGAGGGGACAATACTCGAACAGTGGTTCAAGGAAGGCCGCTACCAGCCATATGCCAACGATGTCATGGTAAATCTCATGGCTGATATAAAGTCTATTGTTCCCGAATATGTGCGCATCTCGCGCGTGCTGCGCGACATACCGGCCCGGTACATCGTGGGAGGGCTGAAAGAATCCGTGCGTTCCACCGTCAAAGAGGTGATGGCGGCGCGGGGCGACGACTGCCGCTGCATCCGCTGCCGCGAGTACGGGCACCGCATAAAGACCGGCTGGAAAGTGGGCCAGCCGCGATTGTCCAGATTGGATTATGAAGCGGCGCATGGCCGTGAGATATTCCTCTCCTTCGAGGACGAGCACGAGACGCTCTTCGGCCTGCTGAGACTGAGGATTGAACCTGAACCTATAAAATCACTAGGAGTTAAATCTCCGTTGGCGCTCGTTCGCGAGTTGCACGTATTCGGCTCCGAGCTGGCGCTGGGTAAGCGTGAGGATAAAGCCGCACAGCATCACGGTCTGGGCAGGGCTCTGCTGGCTGAAGCCGAGCGCATAGCCGTCGAGGAGTTCGGCGCATCGCTCGTGGCGGTGCTCAGTGGGGTGGGGGCGCGGCAGTATTACGCCGAGCTGGGGTATGAATTCAATTCAGGATATATGACAAAAAACCTGTAATCCGTTTATCCTGAAATCCTTCTTAATCTCGCTTCGCTCAGGTTATCTTGCCAAGGCCGTTCTGAATCTCGGACAGGCTTTTAAACGGACCCAACTTGATGTATCTGATAATGCCTTTCCTGTCGATAAAGACCGTCATAGGAACCCCGGACACTCCATACAGCATCGAATTGCCGTAATGCGCATCGAGAAGCACCGGCACGGTATAACCGCGAGAATTCATAAAGGCCGTTGCCCCTTCGAGGGAATCCCGGATGTCGACCGTCAGAATTACAGCGCCATCGGCTTTGGCTGCTTCCTGTTTGTAAATAGACTCTATGAGAGGAAACTCCTCTACGCAGTAGGGTCAGCCGGCATACCAGAAGTTGAGGAATACCGGGCGTCCGCTCAGGTCGGATAAGGTAACCGTATTGCCCTTCAAATCAGGCATCGAGAAATCGTAAGCGCGACTACCGACGGCGTTACCGAAGTTCGCATTGCCATCCGATTTGGCGCATCCCGCTACAAGCGTCAGCATAAGAAAGACTGCCAGCGCAACAGCCATCATTTTATTTAACATAACATTTTCATCCTTACCAACTATTAAGATAAAGGAAGCTGAGCTTGCCCAGCAGTATCAGTATACCAGCAATCACCAGCAGCGCTCCACTGGCCAAATATATCCAGCGGCTGAATCGTCCGATGCGCTTGAGAAGTGGCATTAGCGTGCTGAAGAAAGCGCCTATCAATAAAAACGGCAGCCCCAGGCCAAGCGAATATACTGCAAGGAGGAATGCCCCGCGCCCCACTGTCTCCGCGTTAACTGCCAAAGTCAACACGCTGCCAAGTACCGGGCCGACACATGGAGTCCATGCCACAGTGAAGGCTGCCCCGACAAGAAAAGAACGCGCGTAGCCGCTTCTGAGACTGGCTTTTGGCGAGAGATGTTTCTCGAAATTAAGCCAGGGAATGAAGGCCGACCCTAACATGAAGAGCCCAAAAAAGATAAGCAGCCCGCCCGAAATGTTACGGGCCAACGGGGAATTGGGATTGATGTTTATGCCTGCCAGTCCTGCCAGCGCTCCGGCGAGGGTAAAAACCAGTCCCATGCCAACCACGAAACTCAAGGAGTGCAGGAACAACAGCCAACGGTGAGAATAGCCGCTTTCAAGTATCTCTGGACCAGCCAGACTGGCAAGATAGATAGGCACCATCGGCAAGACGCAGGGGGTTACAAATGAAGCGACACCAGCGCCAAAGGCGTACCAGACAGTGACGTTTTCCATGTATGGATTATTATATCAGGAAAGGCTAAAGGCTGTCTCTCGAAGCTGAAAGCCAAAAAGCTTGACACGCTTCTCCCTGTTGTAGTAGTCTAGTTCTAATTTAATAGGCAACCCCGAGGCCCGCCGCATGCGCTTCGCAAGTTGCAAGCGTGGGCGGGTAGGTCTGGAAGGCAAGTCGGTGAAATCCCGACACAGTACCGCCTGCTGTAATCCCGGTAGCGACCGGGCAAGTCAGAACGCCAGAGCCTTGGGTGTCGTCTCCGCGGGACCAGGAGGTACAGGCATGTCCACATGACGAGCAATCCCCTGCCCACGAAGCAGGGGATTTTCATTTTAAGCCGCTTGAAAAATAAGTGAGGAGAGAATATTGTGCCTAAATTCAGGCAATTACGTAATTTTTTTGGACTTGGTGTCATTTCAAAGACGTTAGGCTTGCTGCTGATTCTTGTTTTGACAGCCTCTAGCGTGCTGGGCATCGGCTGCGCCAAAACCGCAGACACCACCGGTGTTGCTCCGCTCAGCACTACCTTCCCCATGACCGTCAGCGATGACCTGGGGCGCACCATTACCATCGATAAGGCTCCGCAGCGTATCGTCTCACTGGCGCCCAGCAACACGGAAATCCTTTTCGACCTGGGTCTGGGCGACAGGGTAGTGGGTGACACCCTCTACTGCGACTATCCTGAAGCCGCCAAATCCAAACCAAAGATAGGTGGCTATTCGGATATCGACATCGAAAAAGTGGTCAGCCTGACCCCCGACCTCATCCTGGCGGAGGACATCCACAAGGCGGAGGTCATTCCAGCGCTGGAGAGACTGGGGTTCAAGGTTTATGCGCTGGTGCCGCACAACCTGACTGAGATAACGGACTCTGTTTCAACCATCGGACGGCTCACCGGCACGAGCAAAGAGGCTAAATCTATCGTAGCCGATATGCAGAAACGCATCAAGGCCATCACGGACAAGACTCTCAATCTGACGGATGCTCAGAAACCGCGCGTGCTCTACGTCCTCTGGCAGGAGCCGCTGATGTCATCAGGCACAGATACGCCCATCTATGAGATGATCACCAAGGCGGGGGGCAACAGCATCGTGCAGACCCAGACCGGCTTCCCTACCCTTTCGCTGGAGTCGGTGATCGATGCCAATCCGCAGGTGGTCATCTGCAACGTGGACTACGCCTTTCCCGGCGGCGACGCTCCGCTCGTTTTCGTACAGACCGAGCCGCGCCTGAAAACGATAGCCGCGCGGGTGTCCGGCAAGGTCTTCGGCATCAACGCCTCGCTCACCAACCGGCCTGTGCCGCGCATCATACAGGGTTTTGAGTGGATGGCGGCCATGATTCATCCGGAGCTGTTCCCGCAGTTTGTCACCAAATACATGGGAACGACCACCACATCTAAATAATCCAGAAGAGAGACCTGATTGACTCATCAACGAGTTTTGAAATCGAGGACAGGTCAGGAGCAGGTGACGGGCCCGGCTCACTGGCGCAGCCGCCTGCTCTCTCTGGCTGGACTGTTTCTCCTTCTCACTCTGGTTATAGTTCTGGCCACTTCCATCGGAAGCGTCAAAATTCCGCTGGGGGATACATGGCGCATACTCATCGACAGGCTGCCGTTTATCAGTATTACTCCTGACTGGAGCATTGGCACTCAGACCATAGTCTGGGACATCCGGCTGCCGCGCGTATTGCTGGCGGGGACCGTCGGCATGGCGCTCTCGGTGGCCGGAGCCACTTACCAGGGGTTGTTCCGTAACCCGCTGGCCGACCCTTACCTCATAGGCGTGGCGCAGGGCGCTGCGCTGGGGGCGGTCATCGGCTTTTTGCTGCCGGTGACGGGCTTGGGGGTCACCTACGGGCTGATTCCCGCCCTGGCTTTCGCCGGGGCGCTCGCTAGCGTCATGATGGTCTACAGCCTGGCGCGGGTGGGTAAAACGCTGCCCATGTCCACCCTCATACTGGCGGGCGTAGCTCTGGGGGCTTTGCTGGGGGCGGTGGTGGCCTACCTTACCATCACCAGCGGGCAGGTGATGCGCAGCATCATGTTCTGGCTGTCGGGCAGCTTCTCGCTCAGCCAGTGGTCGGAGCTGCAGTTGGTTTTGCCTATCACTCTCATCGGTTCGTGTTTCATACTGCTGTTCGGACGGCCGCTCAACATCATGCAACTGGATGAAGAGCAGGCCAAGCAACTCGGCGTCAACGTGGAACGGCTCAAACTGGTGCTGCTCATAGTTGCCACGCTCATTACGGCGGCGGCTGTTTCTTTCGTCGGCATTATCGGTTTCGTAGGCATCATCATACCGCACGCCGTGCGCCTCGTATGGGGTCCGGACTACCGCTTCCTGCTGCCGCTTGCCATGCTCTGCGGCGCCATCTTCTTAATCCTGGGAGACCTGCTGGCGCGCACCATGCTGGCGCCTTCCGAGATACCCATAGGCGTGATAACCGCACTGGCTGGGGCGCCCTTCTTTCTATATCTTCTCAGGCGCAAGGCCAGGATGCTCTTCTGAGGCCGCTATGCTGAAAATCGAAGTCAATAATCTGACACTGAGTTACGGTCACAATGTGGTGGTGCGCGACATCAGTTTCACGCTTGAACCGGGGCGTATGACCGGGCTGGTGGGGCCTAACGGCTGCGGCAAATCCACTATCGTCAAGGCTATCAGTCGCGTCATGGCTCCCGCCTCCGGCAGCGTTACCCTCAATGGGAGGGACGTGTCGCATATCCCGCACATGGAGATGGCGCGCCTGGTGGGTGTGGTGCCGCAGATACCGCTGCTGCCCAGCAATTTCACCGCCTTCGAGGTGGTGCTGATGGGGCGCAACCCGCACCTGGGTCTTTTTCAGTACGAGGGTGGGCGCGATATGGAAATCGCGCGGCAGGCCATGGAGAAGACGCGCACGCATCATCTTTCAAATCGCAGGATAGGTGAGCTTTCCGGTGGTGAGATACAGAGCGTCGTCATAGCGCGTGTGCTGGCGCAGCAGACCGAGGGCATACTGCTGGATGAGCCCACTTCCAACTTGGACATCGGGCGGCAGATAGAGGTGCTCGACCTGATGAAAGAGATGTGCCGCAAACAGGGTCTGACGGTGGGTGTGGCGCTGCACGACCTCAACCTGGCGGTGCAGTACTGCGACCGGCTTATCCTGCTGCATGACGGCGTCATCAAGGCCGAAGGGACACCGGCGCAGGTGGTCACCCAGGAGAACATCAGCGAGGTGTACGGGGCGGGGAGCGCTGTTTACAGCATCGACGGCCTGCCGGCCATCCTGCCCAGGGCTGGCGCCAGCCTGAACGCTCATTGAGAATCTGCAATCAATCTGGGGAAACTAAAACGAGGAGGAGACCGCGGTCTCCTCCTCGTTTGATATTATGAGGTATGGTTTTACTTGGCGGCCAGCAGGGCATCCACTTTGCTCTGCAAGGCGGCTTCCGGCATGGCGCCTACGGCGGTATCTATCACCTTGCCGCTCTTGATGAACAGCATATTGGGGATGGACATGACGCGGTACTGGGAGGGTGTTTTCTGGTTCTCGTCCACGTTCATGCGGCAGAACTTGACCTTGCCCTGGTACTTGTCGGAAAGCTTTTTTAGAATGGGCTCGACCATGCGGCAAGGGCCGCACCACGGCGCCCACATATCTATCAAAACAGGCAGGTTGGCCTTTAATACTTCAGCGTCGAAACTCTGGTCGGTAACGTCTATTAACACTTGTCTTCTCCTTTAATCCGTCTTTGATTCTATGGTATAGAATTGCATTTTGGGTGTCAACTTTTGTGCTTAAAATTATCACTATCAACTACGAATGTTTCCGACCAAAGCCGCAACCTCGCAAGGCTTAATGACGCGCGTCAACCCAATCTGACCAGCTTCCAGGCCAGTATTTCGCACAGGACGGTGATGTCTTCGGTAGGCAGGTAGCCCGTGATGGAGCTGTCGAAAAGGATATTCCCTTCGGGAGGCAGTTCCTCGTCGCCCAGCCACAAGGTGAAGGTAAGCGGCACGCGGGGCAGGGGATTCAGGCGGAAAGAGAAATCGCCCGTTTCGGCCTTAATCCCGCCAATATCCCCGGCGGCGACCATCAGAGCTTCCGGCCTGTCGGCGAATTTATCCAGCAGCGGCTTGATGGTGCGCTTGACATAAGTCGGGTAATAAACAGCGCCCTCCGGCAATTCCTTGAAGGTGATAAGCCTGTCCGTAAGGGGGCTGCCGTCAGCCGTGTTGAGGTAATGCAGGATTATGAGCTTGTCGCGGGGAGAGAGCGGCTCTCCGTTCGTAACGGAGGCCTCTACATCCGGCAGAATGACACGGCAGGACCGGCCAAGGTAATCCAACGAGATAATCTTTTCTCCCGCTTCTTCTGCCAGCGTGGCGTCGCTCCGGCGGCACAGGGCATGGAGGTCGGCGGTGTCCTTCAGCCTTCGGCTTGCCAGTTGGTAGGCTTGCTGGTAAGCCTCATCGAAACCGCGCCTGGCTGGTTGGGGAGATTCTTGTCTATCCATACGATATAAACTCGAAATTCGAATATCGAAAAACGAAACAAATTCAAAATTCTAATATCTAAATCCTAAATAATTCCAAATTTAAAAATACAAAAATTTGGCGATGGCTCATTTTGGGTACACCGTAATTGTGACGCTCGTGAATCTCCACCCATTCTCCGAATTAGATATTCCCAATGTGTATTGTCCATCGCTTGTAGCAAAAAAGGAATAAGTCCAAGGGTATTGCTGAGTACTGGTGGTCATCATGTCATTAGAATAATAATATTTGACTGTTTTCCTAGCAGATTCAACCACTGTATTCCCGTACGGGTCTTTTATGAAAAATAAGGCTGTTTTATTGATTTGACTATCCTGTATCTCGCAAACCACTCTATCGCCCGAAGCCGCCGTGAATGTTAAACTGCTTTCAAGCAGGAAGCTACTATAAGTTTTTGGTGGCTTGGCGGTATTTACAGCCGTAGTCGTCATAACCTTGGATATGGTGACAGTCTGTGGAACCGAACAAGAGAATAAAAATACCGCACAGAGGGCTAAAAGAAAAGTTATCCCTTTCATTTGAGCCTCCTTACAAAAAATTTAGAACTTTTGATATTGTTTAATATTTTGTGCTTTACGCTTCAAGCCATGCGTTGGAATACAGCGCCTCTCCCGTGAGCACGCGCACAGTCTTGACGTATTTGGCTTCCTCCGCGCCGAGGGCAGCCATGTCTATCGGCTCTCCGTCCATGGCCTTGTAGATTAGAGAGACTATTTCCGGCTTCCGACCGCGCGCCATCTGAATCAGTTCGGCATCCAGGGCATCGACTATGGCTGAATACAGGCCGTAGCGCGCCAGCATCGTCAGGTAGGTGCGGTTGAGGTATGGCCTGAGGTGGGACGGCGTCCCGTTAGAGACATTGGACAGGCCGACGATTGACTTGCAGCCCGGGGCAATCTCCGGCAGCATCTGCAAAAACTCCAGACAGGCCTTTACCTGGCTGATTTCGCCGCTTACAGGAGTGGCGATGGGGTCGATCCAGATGTCCTCGTTGGGGATGCCGCACTCGCTGGCTTTGTACACCAGGTCTACGGTGTGCATGCAGCGTTCGTTGACGTCGCGCGGCATGCCCTCCACGCCCCACAGCAGGCCTATCATCTCGGCGTGATATCTGGTTACCAGCGGCAGGGTTTTCTCCAGCCGTTCCGGCTGTAACGATATGGAATTGATAAGAGCGCGTTTTTTGCACAATTTAAGCCCGGCTTCGATAGCCTCGGGATTGGTGGTATCCAGCGACAGGGGTTTGTCCGTAACCGCCTGTACTGTCTGGACCAGCCAGGGCATAAGTTCAGCCCCCGTCTTTTTAGCCGGGCCTATGTTGAGCTCCAGATAGTCTATGTCGGCCTTATTTTCTTCGGCGGCCATCTTGAGGATAGGCTCTCCCTGGCGCTCCTTCATGGCCGGGCCGATAGTCTGGGACATAATATTAATGTTTTCGCCAAGCAGTATCATCATCTTCTCCTGGAACAAGATTCAAAATTCGACTATTTAAACTCTAAGCAAATCCTAAATTCTAATATCTAAATCCTAAAAAATACCAAAATCCAAATGTCAATGAACCAAATGTTTTGAGCATTAGTGCTTTGAAATTCGTGCTTGTTTAGTATTTAGCATTTAGTGCTTAGGATTTTGTATCCTCCTATACTTTCCAATTCTTTAGATATGGAGGTATGTGCGCCCCCTCGCGTGGACCTACCAGCACCTGCCAACCGGGCAATTCTTCTTCCAGGCCGCCGCTCTCGGAAGCGATGTAGCCGGGGATTACTATCTTGCGGTGCTTGACCTTGTCGGCGATGCCGCTCTTTTTCACCAGCGCCGCGATGTTGTCGGCGGCGAACTTGCCGGCGGCCCAGGCGGTCATGACTGAAAGGCCTTCGGTATCTTTGACTATAAGGTATGTGGGCACGCGCGAGTTTTCAATCTCGCCGGAAACGATGAAATAGGTCAGCGAAAAGTTGGAGGTGACCAGCACCGGTGAATTTTCGCCGGGCCCGCCGATGTCGTATATGCCCTCGGTGGTGGCCAGCGGGCGCTGCGGGTCGGAATACAGGTTCATGCGCAGCACGAGCAGCGGGAAAAGAGTCTCGCCCTGGAAATCCGACAGCACGATGATGCCGCCGTACTTGGCGATGAAGGTGGCGGCCACCAGCGCCTCCTGCATGGGGTCGTTCGTCATCTCGTTTGCCAGTATGATGGTGGGGAAGCCCAGCGGGCGGAATTTTTTATTGAGCGCCAGACGGCGTATCATCACCTGGTCCTGCAAGGCCTGTTTGATCTTGCGCGCGCCGGAGTCGATAACGATGTCCTTTACTCCGAGTTGTGTCAGCTTTTCAGTGAGGGCAGCCAGTTCATCCAGTCCGGACGACTTGGCTACAAGGGGGCAACCGGCTTCTTTCGCCAGGTTGGCCATCTTATCCGCATTGTCCATGTTGGCCGCATAGAGTAGCGGCTTTCGTTCTGCGCAAACCTTCAGCGCCGATGCCATAACATCAGGGTTTAATGTCATGAGGATAATGCCGCCGTCGCTCCCCGCTTTGACTCTCGATACCAGGGCGGTGAACTTCGCGGCGTCGTTTGAATCGCACCTTAGCGCTATCAGCTCCGGTCTCAGCTTGAGGCCGACCCTGACGTACGAAAGCTCTTTGAAGCGCTTCAGCCTTGCCCCGACCTCGGCATCTTCCATATTGTCGCTGATGAGGATGGCCAAACCGGGCGGATTCTCGAAGCGCTTCTCGTGGCGGAAGAGCACTGTTTCGCCGCCGACCTTGAGCATGCGCTCGCCGCTGCCAATAACGATGGGGCGGATGGGAGGAGCCGAGGCTTCCTCCAGTTTTGTCTTGGCTTCGGCGGTCACGAACGGGCAGGCAGCCAGCTCAGCCTTGCCGGCAGCCAGGCTCATGGCGAAAGCCAGGCAGGTGGGCACGCCGCACTTGCCGCAGTTGGTCTTGGGCAGCAGCTTGAATATCTCTATCCCGGATAATGGCATGGTATATCTCCCTTAATGATAAATCCTGAGCACCAAATACTAAGCACTAAGTACTAAATCCTAAATAATACCAAAAATACAAATCCAAAATCCGTTTAGTATTTAGATATTAGAATTTAGGATTTTATCTCCTTCTACATTATTGGTTCCATAGTCAGCGCGGGATGGCCTTTTTCCGTGAGGAATGTCAGGATAGCCTCTTCGGTGTCGCCTACCGATTCGTCGGCTATCATGTCCAGCAGGTTGGGTATGCCTATCTCCTGAGCCCGGGCGTTAAATCTGTCCCTTAATTCCTCCTTGAGCATCTTCGGCATCCACACCAGGCGCTTGATACCGCCTTCGGCAGCCAGGAACTTGCGCTGGGCGATATTGTATTTGCTGTGGCCCACGAAGCCCGGCGTACTGATGCCCCCGCCTACCGTACCTGCCAGGGTGGTGAATTTCATGCCCGATGGGGTCATGCCGGCGAACTCGCGGTTGACCGTCATGACGCCGTTGCACATGGGCAGTATGGCGGCGATGCACTCCATGCAGCCGCAGGCGGTGGCCGGGTCGACGATGATGCTGTAGAAGTTATATGAGGGCATCTTGCCGCGCGAGGCTTTGAAGATAAACTCGTTGACCCCCTTCCACTGCCCCAGGCGGGCATCGATAGGCTCGCCCTTGGGAACGGGCTGGTTGGGGCCGGTGGGATTGATTTCGAAAGAGGCCTTGCAGTCCATCCAGTTGTAGGAGCCGCACAAGCCGGTGCGCTCCGGCGAGACCACGCACACGTGGCTGGGGGCGAAGGACTGGCACAGCAGGCAAGAATAATAAGTATCGGTGGTCTCGTCTGTCATGCCCTCGATGCGGGCGTCGCGCACTGCATAAATGGCCTTGGCCGTGGCCGCGACCTCTTTGACTTTGTCATCGGTGGTGTAGATTTTTACCTGAAGCTTGTCGAAGATGCGCCCGAAATCCTGGTGCAGCTTGGAGTGCAGTATGACCCCGATGTCACGCAGGCGGAAGCCCTTTTCTACGGCGGACTTGCTTATCCTGATCCAGGCGATGTCGCGTTGGCCGATGTGCATCACGCCCTGGGCGTAATTGATCAGGTGATGCACCTGACGCTCCAGTATGGGTTCGTAGTCCTCCTGCATCTGTCGTCCG
This sequence comes from Dehalococcoidia bacterium, assembly GCA_003597995.1. Lineage (NCBI taxonomy): Bacteria > Bacillati > Chloroflexota > Dehalococcoidia > Dehalococcoidia bacterium. The sequence goes on along the minus strand of QZJY01000030.1, from coordinate 29,487 downwards.
GCCACCTCCACTGCGATAGCCATCGGCAGCTTGGAGCCTGCCGGCACGTCGGTGATTTCCGGGCCTATGACCTCAATCCGGCCGTCTTCCACCTCGTCCATGCGCCTGGAGGTGATCCATTCAACCATCTGGGTGCGGCCTCCGCCGCATTCCAGGTAAATGTCGTCTCCCCTGACGCGCTCTCCTTCATAAGCCGGGCCGTAAGCCACCGGGACGGGCACCTCGGCCACGTTAACCTTGAGGCCGCGTACTTCCAGCGCCCGCGTCACTATTTTGTCATGCGGAACATTGGATACCACATGCTCGTAGCTGCAGATACCGCTGGGAAGCACCTCGGGAATAGGAGTGTCGGCGATAGTGGGGAAGCCGAAATTAATAGCCCCGGCGGCATTGGCGTACCACTCGTCGCTGACATAGCCCAGGGGCATGGCGAAGGCGAAGGTGCGGTCCTTGTTGTATATCAGGTTGGCCCTGTAATCGCCGGGCTTGACACTACCGAAAGACATGGCCACGCGGGCGGCGAAACCAATGGCGAAAACGGTGGCCGACACATCCGGCCCGAACGGAACGAGCCGCGTCGGCCATCCTATCTGCACGCCTGCGCTTACCAGTTGCTCGGAGAAACGCTGGCCGCAGTTTTCGGCGCACATAAAGACGTAGAGGTTTTTTTGCTGAAGTTCGCCGGCGATTTTGGCGGCGATTTCTTTGGTGGGCGCTGCTCCCAGTATGGCGGCGAATCCTGGCGCGGTTCCGTCCACAAACTCCACGCCGCGTTTGCGCAGGATGACATCATCAGCGGCGCCCAGCCAGAGGTTGTCGTCCGAGGGGTCCTCCATTTTGGTATAAAAGTCAGGCGTCTCAAGATAACGGATGGCCTCGATAATCTCCTCGGCGAACAGGGTCGCCATGCCGGCATCCAGCGCCGGGGCCAGGTAGGGCAGCGGATGAATCTCGCGCACCAGTGGAGGCAGCAAGCGGCGACAGCGCTCGAGAACGGCTTTCATGTCCCCCAGTTTCTCCACCTTTAGACCGAGAATGGCGTAAATGATAGGGAGATAGTAGGCCGTGTTGGGGAAACCCACCCCCTGGTCCGGCCCCCATTTTTTTAGAGCTTCCTGATATTTGCCCTCGGCGCGCTCGATGATTTTATAGGCCCCCCGGATGGCGGCGGAAGCGATGATTTTAGACATCTAGACTGCCTCCATAGAGCGGCGCATATCCATGTCGAAGAGGACGCGCTCGCGGGCCTTGTCGATACCCAGGGCTTTGCGTTTTTTATCGATGTGGTCGATCATCAGCTTCGCCATCTGAATGGGGTCGGCCTCAAAGGCCCACATACCGCCGTACAAATTTTCATAGTCTTTGAAGAGGAAATCGGTCACCTCTTTGCTGCCGATAGTGGGCCAGTTGACGCCGAAGACGGTGAAGATGCCGGAACCCACGAAGTACTGCCCGATGGAGAGTGCCTTCTCGCTCATCCACTCGGGGGCGGCGCCGGCCACCGGCAGGTCGGAGAGGTCGTCGCCCAGGCCGCCGTCCTTGACCATGGCGGTGGCGGCGATGAGGATACGCGCGTTGTCCACGCAGGAGCCCAGGTGCAGCACCGGTGGGATGCCCAGCGCCTCACATACCGAACGTAACCCCGGTCCGGCTTCGGCGGCGGCTTCGGGCAGCATCAGCCCGACCTTGGCGCAGGCCATGGCGGCGCAGCCCGTCTGCAGCACCAGCACATCGTTCTTGATAAGTTCTTTAACCAGCCGCACGTGCATGTCGTCGTGGGTGACACGGGCGTTGTTGCAGCCTACCACCCCGGCAACGCCGCGTATACGCCCGTTGATGATATTCTCATTTAGCGGGCGGTAAGAAGCGCGGAACAAGCCTCCCTGCAGGTAGTTGATGGTCTCGTGGCTGAAACCGGCGATGAGGTCGGTCTTCTCCTGTGGGATATGTATATTCTTTCCTCTATTGGGGAAGTTGTCGATGGCTGTGCGCAAGATGTTCTTAGCCGTCTCGATGGCATTATGCTCGTCGAACTCGATGTGCATGGCCTCCGCGATGTGGGCGCGCGGGTCAGTGGTGATAATCTTGGTGTGGTAGCACTGGGCCACGCCCTGGATGCCCTGCATGATGCACTGCACATCAACAACCAGGGCTTCCAGCGCTCCAGTCACGATAGCCAGCTCCTGCTGCAGGAAGTTGCCCGCTATTGGCATTCCGTGGCGCATCAGTATCTCGTTGGCGGTGCAGCACATGCCCGCCAGGTTGATGCCGTTAGCACCCTTGCTTCTGGCGTAAGCAATCAGCTCGGGGTCCTGGGCCATCACCGCCAGTATTTCGGCCAGCTGCGGCTCGTGGCCGTGGATGATGATATTGACCTCATCCGCTTTTAGTACGCCCAGGTTAATCTGGCTGAACACGGGCGCGGGCGTGCCGAACATGACGTCCTGCAGCTCGGTGGCTATCATGCTGCCGCCCCAGCCGTCGGCCAGAGCCGTCCGCATGCTCTGGGCCAGCAGGCTGTGATAGTCCTGGTCCACGCCCATGTGGGTGCGGTGCATGCTCTCCACCACTTCGCGGTCTATGCCGCGCGGAGCTACTTCCTGCTTGCGCCACAACTCCTGGCGCTTGAGCGGCGCTCTGCGCATCAGCCGCAGTTCTCCGTTTTGCTGCCCGAATTCCTGCAAAGCCAGCTTCCCGATGTCAGCGGCGATGGCCTCATTGGTGCGCTCGCCTATCTCAACACCGAAATCGAGGGCCAGCGCCAGCAACTTCTGCTCGTCTTTAATACTGAAACCGGGGGCTTTGCCTTCAGCTGTCAGCAGAAACGCCTCGACCGACTTGCGGGCATGGTCGCTATGGGCGGCGGAACCGGCGGCTACCATACGCGCGAAATGGCGCGCGGCGATGGTCTCGGCGGTGGCACCGCAAACACCCTTGCGTTTGGCTTTTTCCTCCGCTGTTTCCTCTTTATTTTTACCCATGGGCACGCGGCAAGGCCCCATGCTGCACTGGCGGCAGCAACTGCCTTCCTGTCCGATGGGGCAGGGTTTCATCTTGTCGGCGCGCTCGAAGACGATAGACGCGCCATCGGCTTTGGCTTTGGCTATCATCTCGACAGTCGCAGGGTCAATGCTATGCTGGCGTTCTTCTTCAGCCATGTTGTACTCCACTCTTTTTATTCACGGGGGGTGTGGAAGCCCGCTGGCAGGCGGGGCATAAACCGAAAAAATCCAGCCGGTGGAATGCCACCGACAGGCGGTGTTTATCCGAGACATTTTTATCCATGGATGCGTCTGAAGTCTCCTCCAGGTTGATAATCGCGCCGCATTTCTGGCAGTGAAAGTGGGCATGATTGCCCGGTTTGCCGTCGAAACGGCTGCCGCTGCCCATGTCAAGGGCGGATATGTGTCCTTCCTCCGTCAGTGCCTTGAGATTACGATAAACCGTTCCCAGACTGATGTGAGGCAGCGAGCGGCGCACCTGCAGGTGTATCCAGCGCGCGTCTGCGTGGTCCGGCGTTTTCCTCAGTACTCTGAGGATGGCCTCTTTCTGTTTGGTGTTGCGGCTGCTCATAGCTTTTCTTTAATGATAATAGTTACTGATTATATTATAAATATTTATACATAGTCAAATACGATGGTCCTTTTTAGGCCTGAGATATTTCGGCTATCATGCCTTTGACCAGCCTGATGGCCTCCGGATGGCGCATGACGGCTACATCGCCACCGGCTAGAAGCAGCACCCAGGCGGACATGGCCTCCAGCAGGATGCCGCGCCCACGGACGTCGCCCAGTTTCGGGTCCTGCTCTGTCGGCAGCTTGGCCTCTTTGCTTTTCCAGGTCTCGCGGGCAATGTTCACGATGATGGGTGAGGCCAGCTTTTCGTCCTGCTGGGTGAGCGCCGCCATGCGGATGCGCTCTATCACCGAATAACAGTACTCGATGCCGTAGCCGATGCTGGAAACTGTGGGGTCGAGCACAATCTGGCTGTCGGGCACGCCCAGGTTTCCCAATAGAATGTTAAGCTGCTTGGCCAGGTTGATGTCGATAGGCGAAGAGGCGGCAATAGTATGACCGTAGCCCAGCGCTACGGCGGCGATTTTTTTATAGTCCCCCTCTTCCACGGGGCCGACGATGAGCTTCTTGTCCTGGCATACCTCGCAGACGCGCTTCAGCACCTCGGTATCTTTTTCGTGGTTGGCTGTGCCCCAGACAATCAGGGGTACGTTTACGCCGTCTGCCACTCTTTTGACTGTTGCCGCTGCCGCCTCCGCCCCGGCGTTGGCTCCGTTGGGGTCGGTGCTGGCAAGTTGAAGGCACAGCATCTCGGCGCCGTAGTCCGCCACGCATTTCTGCGCCCAGGCCAGCGGGTCGTGCGTCACGCCGGAGAATGGTTCCAACGCTGCCGGCGGCCAGTCATCAGGCTGAATGTCGTAGACCTCCATGGCGATTTTCGGCAGGTTGGGCATAGAACCTTCAAATGTAAAGAAAGGGTAACAGGTCTCGCCGCCTACGATGGCGGCTTTTGTACCTGTACCTAACGTGACTGTTTTTATCTGTCCGCTATAGTTTTGTTTGGGTAGTTCCAGAGCCACATCTGCCTCCTATTGATGGAAAATTCCAAGCACTAAGCATCAAATACTAAATAGAATCCTAAGCACAAAATCCTTTAGGATTTAGATATTAGAATTTAGGATTTTTGTTATTAAGCTGGTATTTTGCGCTTCTCGCTTCCATGCCAGTCCTTGCCGTACCAGTAACGTTCGCCGGTTTCCAGGTATTTCAATTCCTCGGCGCGCGTGCCTAGCTTTTGTCGCCAGCGACCGTCGTCCTTCCCCTCCGGTTTGCCCGGCTCAAATGTTTCGCCCAGCACAGGCGCGCCGTTCGCGGCGCATTTTGTTTCGGATGTATCGCTCATAATTACCTCTACCTTCAATCCAGTCCGCAAGCCATCCTGGCGGCTTTGACTGTGTTTGACATAAGCATAATAATAGTCATGGGGCCTACGCCGCCCGGCACCGGGGTGATGGCGCCAGCCTTTTCCTTGACCGCCTCGAAATCCACATCGCCGGCCAGGATGCGCTTACCCTCGGCTGTTTTGCCGACCTCGTTAGTGCCCACGTCTATGACCACCACTCCTTCTTTGACCATGTCGGCGGTGATAAATCTGGGCTTGCCGATAGCGGCGATTAGTATATCCGCCCGCCGCGTGTGGCTGGCGATATCCCTCGTGGCGCTGTGGCAGATGGTGACCGTGGCGTTAGCGCCTCTGGCTTTCTGAAGCATGATATTGGCGATGGGCTTGCCCACGATGTTGCTGCGGCCTACGACCACCACCTCGACTCCATCGGTCTTGACGCCGCTGCGCTCCAGCAGCACCTGTATGCCGTGCGGGGTGCAGGGCAGGAATCCCGGCTCGCCTATTACCATGCGCCCCACGCTTACAGGGTGGAAGCCGTCCACGTCTTTGGCCGGGTCGATGGCGAAGATAATTTTCCCCTCGTTGATATGTTTGGGGAGGGGCACCTGAACCAGTATGCCGTGAATGCGCGGGTCGCGGTTGAGTTTGTCAACAAGCTCCAGCAGCTTGGCTTCCGGAGTGTCGGCCGGCATATCATGCCTCTCGGAATATATACCCAGACTCTGGCACATTTTAACTTTGCTGCCGACATACACCTGCGAGGCAGGGTCCAAACCCACCAGTACTGTTGCCAGGCCGGGTGTCAGGCCGTGTTTTGCCTTGAGTTCGGCTACCTCCTGGCGTACCTCCTCCATAATCTGACGGGCAATCTCGGTGCCGCTGATAATTCTGGCTGTCATCTCGCACCCCCAACCGGATTTGGTTTTAATACTTCGTCCATCAGCTTTTTTACCGCATGGACTGCCGGTGATGTATCGGGCAGGTCCAGTAGAGAGCGCTGCTCCAGGTCGAAGCGCTGGATTTCGGCATCCAGCGGGATGAGCGCTATGGGCTCGATGTGGAGTTCTGCGAGCTCTCCAGTGATACGTTCATCTAATTTGCCGGGAACGCGAGTGAGGATGAAAGAAACACGCTTGACGTCTAACTTCAATTCGTTTACGAGTTCACGGATGCGGTCCGCCGTGCGGATACCTTTTACCGAATAGTCCGAGGCAATCAGAAGCTCGTCGATGTTTTCGGTGGTGCGGCGGCTGAGGTGTTCCATGCCGGCCTCGTTGTCCATCACCATGTACTTATAGTTGCCCTTGAGCCTGTCTATGAATTCCTTGAGAACGCTGTTGGGGTAGCAGTAACAGCCGGTACCCTCTCCCCTCCCCATGGGTATCAGGTCAATGCCCCTGCTTTCGACGATTGCCTGGTTAAGGCGCACCTGCAGGAAGGCCCCCTTGTTCATGCCCGAGGGGATGCTGACCTTATCCGAATTAAATTCGGCCAGTATGGAACCGATGGTGGTCCCCAGTTTGAGCCCCAGACTCTCGTGAAGATTGGCGTTGCCGTCGGCGTCCACGGCCAGGATAGGGGTAAGGCCGCGGTTTTTCAGCTCTCGAATCATCAGGCTGCAGGTGGTGGTCTTCCCGCTGCCACCTTTGCCGGCGATGGCGATGGAAAACGTCATCTGACGCCCCCTATTTTTACAGACGGGAAGAGGCCGGCCTCGGTGTGTGGCAGGAACATGGCGGCGGTGTAATTGGTCATGAAGTCGGCTCTCTCGGAAAGCTCCAGGTTGGTCATCATGGCGGCCACCCGGCGGCTTTCGCGCAGCAGGTCGGCGGAGTACGAGATTAGCCGCGCCCCCAGCAGCGAGCCGTTGCCGATGAAGATAAATTTATCTCGCGGCATGTCCGGCAACAGCCCGATGGTGATAGCGTTTTCGATATTGAGGCGGCTGCCGAAGGTGCCGGCGATGACTACCTCGTCGATGCTGTCCATCCTGCTCCCCACGCTCTTCACCAGTGTTTGATAACCGGCGTAGAGGGCCGCCTTGGCGCGGATGAGGTTGGTCATGTCTATCTCGGTAAAAACTATGTCCTTGCCGGTAGCGCTCTCTCCGGCAGGCACAAGCAGGTACTCGTAGCCGTCGTCGCCCTGTCTGATACGATGGGTCGCGGCGGTGTTGAACTTGCCGTCCTGGCTTACCAGCCCGGTCCTCAGCATAACGGCAGCCATGTTGATTATGCCTGAGCCGCAGATGCCTTTCGGCTTTCCCCCGCCGATGACGCTCAGTCCCGGCTCTCCGTTTTTGGCCTTCAGCTCGAAATCTTCAATAGCGCCGGTGGTGGCCAGCATGCCGCATTTTATGCCACCCCCCTCGAAGGTTGGCCCGGCGGAGGCGGCTGAAGTGACCATCCAGTCGCGGTTGCCCACGACTATCTCACCGTTGGTGCCGATGTCTATGTACAGGGTAACTTTGGGACGCTGGTAGATGCCGCTGCCGAGTATGCCGGCCACGATATCGCCGCCCACATAGCTGGCTACAGAAGGCACGGCATAGAGATAAACATGCTGCGCGACATCAATTCCCAACTCTTGTGCCTTGACCAGCGGCGGATTGCTGACCGTCGGCACGTAGGGCGAGAGCCTGAGATACTGCGGGTCGAGCCCGAGCAGCAGGTGCACCATGACCGTATTGGCAGCCACCACCACGTGGTTGACGTTATCGATGCCGACTTCAGCCTGCCCGACCATCTCCTTAATCAGCTTGTTAAGGGTTTCCACCACGGCCTTCTGCAGCTTCTCCCGGCCGCCGGGTTTGCCGCGCTGGGCGATACGGGAAATGACGTCCGCCCCGTAGCTTATCTGTCCGTTATAGTCGATGGCCTGCGCCAGCACGCTTCCGCGCGCAAGGTCGAGCAATTGCCCGCGCACGGCGGTGGTGCCGATATCGAAAGCCAGAGAATAATTGGTTCCGCGGGTATCCCCCGGTTCGATATTTATGAGCCTGCGCAGGCCGTTGTTATCCAGGAAAGTGGCGGTCACTTTCCAGTCAGCGGCCCGCACAACCTTGGCAAGCTTGTTGACTGCTCCAAAATCAACCTCGATGTTTGTCGGGCCGCAGCTTTTTTCTATGCAGCGTAAAAGGCGGCTGAGGTCGCTGGCGTTGTCTTCCAGACTGGGCGGCGTGAGCTCAAGCAGTCGTTTTTCAACGGGCGGGGCAAAGCGCCATCCCGTAGCCAGCGTCTGCCCTATGGCGGCGGTGGTCAGTTTCTCCTGGGTCAACACCGAAGTTTCAAGGCGCGACTCAACAGGTACTTCAACCACCATGTCCGACATTACTTTAGTTTGACAGGATTGTCTCATGCCTCTCTTATAGTCGGCGGCGGAGACTTTGCTGGTCTGGTGACTTTCGACATGCCCCTCTTTCACCAGTACGTTGCACGTGCCGCAGGTGCCGGTTCCACCGCAATTGGCGTTGATATGCACGCCCGCCGCAATGGCGGACTGCATCAAATTCGCGCCCTCATCCACAACAACATCCACGTTGTCGGGCTCAAAATGCACCTTATATTTCAATTTGCAATCAGCAGACATATAAATCCTAAGCACCAAGCACCAAATACTAAATAAGCACTAAATCCCAAATTCGAAACGATTTTTTGATGTTGTTGATTTGAACTTATTTAGTATTTAGATATTAGAATTTAGTATTTCCCATCCTTAGAACAATCCTTTGACTTTACCTGTCTCAGTGTCCACGTCAACTCGCCTGAAAGCCGGGTCGGAAGACGTTCCCGGCATGAGCTTGATGTCTCCGGCCACCGGTACGACAAAGCCGGCACCGGCATAGGTGAGGATATCGCGGATGGGCAGCGTCCAGCCTTTCGGACGGTTCTTTAACGTGGGGTCGTGTGACAGGCTTAAATGCGTCTTTACCATGCAGGTGCACATATCGTTGGCGTTGGGTTCTTTTTCCAGTCTCTCGGCCTTGGCCAGCGCTTCGGATGAATAACTCACGCCGTCGGCGCCGTAAACCTCTCTGGCAATGGTTTCGATGCGCTGCCTGAGCGGCATGGTGTTGGGGTAAAGCAGCTTGAAGTCCACCTTCTCCTTGCAGGCATCCATGACGGCCTCGGCGAGCTCGGTGGCTCCCGCCCCTCCCTTCAGCCAGTGTTGAGATACAGCCACGCGCGCGCCGGCTGTCTCGGCGGCACGGCGGATGACCTCGGTCTCGTCCTTGCCGTCGGTATAGAAGCTGTTGATGCACACCACCGGCTTGATGCCGCTCTTTTTGACCGTCTCGATGTGCGCCACCAGGTTCGCCACGCCTTTCTCGACAAGGCCGGGATTGGGCTTGGTATAGGCATCGTCCAGCGGTTTGCCGGGCACCACTTTCGGCCCGCCGCCGTGCATTTTGAGGGCGCGTACGGTGGCTACCACCACGGCGCAGTTGGGTGTCAGGCCGGAAAGGCGGCTCTTGATGTCCCAGAACTTCTCGAAGCCGATATCGGCGCCGAAACCGCTCTCCGTAACGTGGTAGTCCGAGAGCTTGAGGGCCACCTGGTCGGCCACGATAGAGGACTGCCCTACGGCGATGTTGGCGAAAGGCCCGGCGTGCACCATTACAGGCTGGCCTTCCAGCGACTGCATCAGGTTGGGGTTGGCGGCGCGCACCATCCAGGCGGTCATGGCTCCATCCACCTCGAGGTCGCGCGTGGTGACGGGATTGCCCTGCTTGTCGTAGGCCACCACGATGCGGCCCATGCGCGCCCGCATATCCTTGAGGTCTTTGAAGACGGCCAGTATGGCCATCACTTCGGAACTCACCGAGATGGCGAATCCCGAGCGCATCATGAAGCCGTCCATCTCGCCGCCGAGGCCTATGACCATGTCGCGCAGCGCCTGGGCGCAGAAGTCCATTATCCACTTCATCTGCACGTTGCGCGGGTCGATGTCGAGCCGCTTAAGCTTGCGTTTGGCCAGAAACTCGTCGGTATTGATGAACTCGTGCTGGATTCTGGCGGTGAGGGCCACCATGGCCAGGTTATGGGCGTTGGTGACGTTATCTATGTCTCCTGTAAGGCCGAGTGAGAAAGGAGTCAGCGGGATGCATTGCGAGAGACCGCCCCCGGCGGCGCTGCCCTTGATGTTGAAAGTAGGTCCGCCTGAAGGCTGGCGGATAGCACCGGAGACGTTCTTGCCCAGTTTGCCCAACCCCTGCACCAGCCCCATGGTGGTGGTGCTCTTGCCCTCGCCCAGGGGCGTGGGGGTGATGGCGGTGACGTCTATGTATTTACCGTTGGGCCGCTTCTCAAGCCTTTTGAGCACGGCGGCGAAGTCTATTTTGCCGATGTAGTGGCCGTAGGGCAGCAGTTCCTCTTTGAGGATGCCCCATTTATCGGCCAGTTCCGTAACCGGCGTCATGTGCTTTTCGACTTCTTCGGCTACCTGCCAGTCGGCCAGCTTGGTGGGATCGAGGGTGGTGATGTCGAATTTGGGCATGCTTGGCTTTCTCCTTCTCGATTCTTTATTATCTACGCCCTGTGAGGGATAGATTGCCGCGTCAGCCTGTTGAAAATTTCTTTGACGGCCAGCATCATCTGCGGGCTCGCATCTAACCCGGGGCTATTCTGCAGGTCGGCTTGAATTATGGAAGCGTCGTAAGGGATGAAGCCCAGAATGTCGAAACCGGGCAGGGATGAGGCGATGAAATCTCTCTCGGCGGCGTTATGCACCTTGTTGCCCACCACGGCGAGGCTCGTGATACCCAGGTCCTTAGCGAGCTGAGCTATGCGCCCGGCGGTGTCTATGCTGGCGCGTCCCGGCTCTACCACGATAATCAGCTTATCCACTGCTCTGGCCGTGCCCCGGCTGAGGTGCTCTATGCCTGCCGCCATGTCCATGACCACCATCTCGTTACGCGCCAGCAGCAGGTGTGCCATGAGAGCGGCCAGCACGGCGTTCTCCGGGCAGTAGCAGCCGGCACCGCCGGCCTTGGGACGCCCCATCACCAGCAGGCGGATGCCCTGATGCTTGACGGAATACTTCTCGGGGATGTCGTCCACGCGGGGATTAATCTTGAAGTAGGGGGAGCTTGCGCCGGGCTGCGTGCCGGTGCGCTCCTGGATGAGTTCTTTCATCTCGGAAATAGGGGTGATTTTATCCGCGTCGGGGAAGCCCAGGGCGAGGGCCAGATTGGCGTCGGGGTCGGCGTCTATAGCCGTGACGGAGTAGCCTGCCTGCGCCATTGTTTTGGCCAGCATGGCTGAGAGAAGAGTTTTGCCTACCCCGCCTTTGCCGCTAATTGCCAGCTTCAATAAGTTCCTCACCGACGGGAGCATAAAAATAGTTCTCCCGCTAACTGAAATCAGAGCTTGGAAAACTGGCTAACCCGGTTTTGAGGTTATCAGGAGGTCAGGTTAGGTTAATAGTATAACGGATTGATTAAACGATAGTCAAGACTATTTAGCGATGAATAATGATGGTGGGGGAGAGGGTTTGAAAGCGCCCTATCCGGTAAAGGCCCTCACGGTCATCCCGATGCCACCCCTGACTTCCTACAGAGTGTCATTCGGGCGAAAGCGGGGTCTATGGTCATACCATTGGGCAAACGTCGGGATATTTGCCATTCCACGCGTACGCTAGCCGATAAATAACATGGCCTCTGAATATATGAAAAAGGAACTAATTTCTCATCAGTGGCTACGGCACATGAAAGCCTTTTTACCCGCCAGTTGATACCTTAAATTATGGCTGTCAAAATCCAGAATGCTAGCCCTAAGGCAACAAGGTTGATATTTTTGATTTTGGCACCTACACCAAAAGTGGCCAGGAGAAAACAGATAAACCCACAGATTAGCAGAACCAGGTCGATTGTTATGTTCATTATTTCTCCTTATTTACTTGACTATTACCTGCCAGTTGATAGTCGAATACGAATACTACCCCTATAGTATTTTATCACCAATGTCAATACCCGCTTATTGGCAGGTTTTATCGTTTACAGGTACGATGAACCATCTCAGTTACGCTCATTGCCATTGAACGAACATTGGGATATTGTTGGCTAATACTTATAGCTCTTGTCAAAGACAGGAACGGCTTTACTCATTACCAAGGCTTTAGATTATCCGGGTGTCTGTCTCTTTGTAGAAGCCTGGCAGGAGCTCAAAGCTTACTTTTCAATCTCCTTGAGTTCCTCGGTTATATCCTTAGCCATCTTAAGGAAAAGCTTTCTGATTTTTTTCATTACATGCTCGGCTGCCTTTGATGCTAGCAGGAGTATAACTTCTGATACACCACGGGGCAAGAGCCTGTGCCTGGAAATCTTTTGAGAACCAACTTTGGAACTGTTCGCAGGAGAAGACACAGCAAGAGGGCGGGCAAACTCTTTTAGCCTGGAACGATAGAAACGTAATACACTGTCTGAAATCCGCTTCCTCCGTAGACAATATCCTCTGATGCGAGTATATTTGAATAAAGAAGAATCCGTTAAAAACTTAGAGGGAGGGATTTAATGGGCGTTGCTATTGATTACGAAAAAGTCCTCACGGAGATAGTGTTCGTCAACCTTCCCGGGCCAGATGAACCCTCGCCCGGCATGACCGGAGGCGAACTGCTTCACGGGTTCCTATCCGACCTGTACAAGGCACCAAACCCGGATGTCAAACACTACGTGGATATGCTATGCCTCAAGTGGAATATCCACTACCGCACTGTCTAACACCCTTCGTTACAGGTGCATTTCGATGAGTTTGGCCAGCCTCTTACAGTGGTTGGTTCAGCTAAAGATTTCTTGCGCTTCACGAGCGGCTGTAGCGAAATATCTCTATCGTTGATGCCGGATGCAATCCCACATAGCTGACATGCCTCCAGGGGTCTAAAGTATTCCTGACTAAAACAGAGCACCCAGCGTCACGCCATTTTGGGCGGACGCTGGGTGCTCTGTTTATCAGTTTACCAGTCAGAATATTGAGTGTCTGCTTACTTGGCCCATTTCTCCGCGAGATTGCCAAGCAAGGGTAATTTCCATGAATTTCCTTGGTAAGCCCTTACCATCAATATTATCGATAGAACTATAAACAGAATCCAGAATATCGGTATTACGAATAGCCCAACACCTGTGAAAGTTAAAATAAGAATAATGATAAAGTACGCCGCGCCCAGTATGATCGATTGCATGGCGTTGAATCGTACGGTAGGTCTCTTATCGATAAGGAAGAAGATAAGGCCTGAAACCCAGCTAAACAAATAGCATAATAAACCCGCTACGTTTTCTTGCAGACCATTAGAATTGTCGGCCATCAAATATTCCCTCCTCTTAAGATATTGCTTAAGATATACCCACCGCAAGCGCGTGTCAATAGATTTTGCGTTAAGAAGGGGTTAATTTTCCACTTTGTCTATGCGGTAATGGATTTTGCCAGAAGGCACGACCACCTCGACGGTCTCGCCCTGTTTCTTCCCGATGATGGCCTTGCCGATGGGTGAAACGTGGGAAATTTTTCCCTTAGACGGGTCGGACTCTTTGGGGCCGACGATTTTGTATGTCTGCGTCTTGCCCGTGTTCATCGCCACCAGCACCACCGTATTGCCCACTGCCACACGCGACCTGGATTTGTCGGACTGGTCGATGATAGTGGCCGTTTTAACGATGGCTTCGAGTTCCTTGATACGCCCGTCGATGTGCCCCAGCTGTTCGCGCGCGGCATGCAGCGGAGCGTTCTCGCGGAAGTCTTTATCGGCGGCGGCGCGGCGGATGTCCTCCAGCACCGTCGGGCGCTGGCTCCTGAGCAAAATCAGTTCTTTTTGAATGTCGTCGTATCCCTGCTGAGTCACCACGCCCATATCGGTTTGCGTCTGTGGCGTGCGGGCTGCGGGCAGCGTCTTATCTTTTCTGGCCTTGAGATGTACCGACAGGTTGCTCTCCGTCCAGCCCTCTTTTTTGGCGCAGGTCAGAAACTTGCGCAGTATCTCGAGCTTGCGCGCGTGGTCGGTATCGGAGGCGGAAAAGCGTTCCGAATATCCGGCGACGTCCAGTGGCGTCAGGCTTTCAATAAGCTTCTCGCCGCGAAACCAGCTCACGAAGTGCCTCACTTCAGGCGCGGAAGCCCTGGCGATATCGGGCGGCAGTCCTCTCAAAAACTTGCCGGCGGCGTCATTCAAAGTCATCCCCGGGGTATTTTCAGACATGAGACCTCTCTTCTTGCGGATTATTAGCGGGAGTGCCCGGGGAGGGCCTTCTAGCGGACGGCCACACCACCTGTTTCACGATATGAAGCATAGCACTTCCATGCCAGTCGAAGCCAATCCCGCTTGATGCGGACAGCCGGGCGGCCAGCCCTTTGCGCTCGGCCAGAGCCACGAGCCATTCCAGGCGCGCATCCGATAGCCTCCCGTAGAGCCGGTGCGCCCAGCCACCCAGGCGCAGTTCCCACCCCAGCAGACGTTTCCACTCTTTCTGGTACGAGGATAAACGTGAAGCGGAGAAGTCCCCTTTTTCCAGTGCGGAGTGCAGCGTGTCGGCGGCTATGTCGGCGCACAGCAGGCCGAAGAAAAGGCCCCCGCCCGTCAGAGGCTTGACCTGCCCGGCGGCGTCGCCCGCGAGGAGTATCCGATTGGCATATGTCTGTCGGGGAGTCGTGAGCGTTATACCACGATACGCTGGTTTTCCCGTGACGGCCTTTATCCTCCCTTGCTTTTTGAGCAAAGCCAGGAAGGCTTCCAGGCGGGTGCCGGCCTCTTTTCCAGCCATCAGCCCGGCCAGCGCCGTGGAGCCGCCCGACGGCACCAGCCAGCCGAAGAAACCCGGCGCGACATCCCGGCCGAGATACCCCTCGACCTCAGCGAGGTCAGGGGCCTCCACCTCCGCCTGCGCGCCGACCGTCCAGTCCCGCGCCCGGTCAAAGCCCAGTTTCTCGGGGAGCCGCGAGCCGAAGCCACAGGCTAACACCAGCGCGTGAGCTTCGAAATGCTCCTCTTTGCCTCGGCGGTCGGCCTTAAGCATCACTCCATCGGGATTAATCATGACATCCGTGACGTTATGTGCCAGTTTATAATCAACCCCCTCGTCCTGAGCCTGACGCGCCATCCAGGCGTTAAATGCGCCGCGGTCGATGACGGCGGCCTGTACTTCGGAACGTTCGAGCCTGAGCGATTTACCGGATGGAGAGAATACAGAGGCACTGTTAAGCTCTTTCAAGACCAGTTCAGGTGGTATGCTGAAACGCCTGAGGCACTCGCGGCTGACGATGCCCGTGCAGCAGACGGGACCTCCCACGGAGGGGTTCTTCTCCAGGACAGCCACCTGGTACCCGGCTTTGGACAGTTTATACGCCGCCCGGCAGCCGATAGGGCCACCGCCCACCACCAGAAAATCGTAACGGTTCATTTTTTGTTGAAATAGTCTATCTCATGGAATTATAACACGGAAACGCGTTTTCTAGCCGATTTTCTATGCCCAATGTGAGGAGCATTATAGGCGCATAATATTGTTCCCCATCTGGTGAAAGGAGGAAGGGTTGTAGCCGAAATACCGAATGGAGAACTCTATTTGGACTTTACCTATCCTCTCCAAAAAGTCATTAGCCTCATTCTTGAGCACTATTGTCCCATCTCCAAACAGATACCTACGAGCGTCGTTCGTGATTACGTTTCTTGCGAATGCTATTTCCCATTCCGAAAAATTTTTACATTTTCTTCCACCACGAGGCTGTAAGCTCTCTTTATCATTATTGTCTGGTCTACGCATTATTTCTAAGAGTAATTTAGGAGATAAAGGAACATAATAAGTAAACGAAGAAAAAGCACCGCCTTCACCAACTAGACGAACTGGTTGAAGATAACCCGAAATTGGATTGTCTGACGAATAGAGACGACAAGAATCTGGTACACGCCCAATTCGCCAGGGAGCGGCTCGGAGAAGATTCGCATATCCTTGAATTTCCCCAAGCATATGATTAGTAATGTTAGTCTGCTGGTGAGGTTCTGTTTCTTGAAACCACCATGAATCTGGTTTATTTTCAATATCCGCCCAGTGATAGTCTGCCTCTGCTTTATCAAATTGAGCATAAATTTGCCTTTTACCCATCTTCTTTATTTCTGTTAGCATATCAGCAAATGTTTTTTCCATTCTTTCTCTAAATGCCGGGGTACGAAATCGAAGCGCGGCAAGAAACCTAGAGAAAGAAACTTCGTTTTCAGTAGATAGAGACGATAAGGTGTCTGGGTTGTCCAACAACTTTTTAATAATTGGTGCTGCTTCATTTTCTAGGTTTGCAAGCCAAGTTTCAGTGGAAAGATGATAGTCTGCGATATGCTCATCATAAAATTGATTCGCAACTGCCGCATTTACTGTGGATGTTCTAAATTCGGTATTTTCGTCAAGATCAAATACACGAATCTTGTTATCTACTACAAATTCACGTAGTAAGAGTTGGGGCACATAATGCTGACGCCTAACCTCAGTAAAGCTCAAATTTGGCTCATTCCAAGACTTAAACTCAGTCATATTACTTCAGTTTCAACTAAAACTTCAGACGGGAATTAATTATTAGTGGAATTATAACACTGCATTAAATGTGTTTTTGTCGGATAATGGGTTAATCATACCCTTCATCACTCTCAAATTGCCACTATGCTCACCCCGTGTTAGAATATTCAACTCGATGGACAAGCGCGACCTCAAATACTGGCTCGGTTTCAGCCTGACCCCCGGCATCGGCCCGGTCAGGTTCGGCCAGCTTGAGGCTGCCTTCAAGACGCTCGAAGCTGCCTGGCAAGCCGGACCCCCCGAACTCAAACAGGCGGGGCTGGACGATAACGCCGTAAAGAGCATCAATCAGACTAGACCCAAGCTCGACCTCGACGCCGAGTGGGGTAAACTGGAGAAGCTGGATATACGCCTGATAACCCATCACGACAAGGCCTATCCGGCGCGGCTTAAGGAAATATACAACAGGCCGGCGCTCCTCTTTATAAAAGGTGAGATAAAGACTGAGGACGAGTGGTGCGTGTCCATCGTCGGCACCCGGCAGCCCACCATCTACGGGCGGCAGGTGGCCGAGGAAATATCCGCCGGGCTGGCCGCCAGCCGTATTACCGTAGTCAGCGGCCTGGCCAAAGGCATCGACGCCATCAGCCACAAAGCGGCGCTCGAAGCCGGGGGGCGCACGCTGGCAGTGGTGGGAGGGGGTCTCGACAGCGTCTATCCGTCAGAGAATACGGAGCTGGCGAAGCGCATCATAGAGCACGGGGCTATAATAAGCGAGTACCCGCCCGGCACGCGCCCGCGCCCGGAGAATTTCCCACGGCGCAACCGCATACTTTCGGGGCTGTGCCTGGGGGTGCTGGTGGTGGAGGCAGCCGAGGGCAGCGGCGCTCTAATCACGGCGCAACTGGCTCTCGAACAGAACCGCGAGGTGTTCGCCATCCCGGGCAGCATATTGTCTAACGCCTCGAGCGGCACCAACAAGCTCATCCAGGCCGGGGCTAAGTGCGTCCTGCGGGTGAGTGATATACTGGAGGAGTTGAACCTGACGGCGGCGGCCCACCAGATGGAAATGAAAGTGGTATTGCCGGCCAGCGACACGGAGGCGGCGCTGCTTAAATACCTGGGTGCTGCCCCGATTCATATAGATGAGATTTGCCAGGTGAGCTGCCTGCCCGCCCACACCGTCAGCGGCACGCTGGCCATGATGGAGCTCAAAGGCATGGTGAAGCAGGTGGGCGCCATGAATTATGCTTTAGTGCGAGAATCACGCGAGAACTACGCGGTGACGATAGAGTAGGAAGAAAGTTTTATGGCAAAACACAGTCTGGTTATCGTGGAATCCCCGGCCAAGGCCAAAACGCTGGCCCGCATGCTGGGAAAAAGCTATATCATCAAGGCCTCGCTGGGGCATGTGCGCGACCTGCCCAAGAGCCGCATCGGGGTGGATATCGAGCACGACTTCGAACCCAAGTACGTCGTGTCGCGCGACAAGAGCAAGACGGTCAAAGAGCTTAAAGAAGCGGTGAAAGACGCTTCCACCGTCTATCTGGCAACCGACCCCGACCGCGAAGGAGAAGCCATCGCCTGGCACCTGGCGGAGGCTACGCGCGTCGATAAAACCAACTTCCGCCGCGTCGTCTTCCACGAAATTACTTCGGATGCCATCGAGGAGGCTTTCAAACACCCGCGCGACATTGACATGCACCTGGTGGACGCCCAGCAGGCGCGGCGCATCGTCGACCGGCTTTTGGGCTACAAGCTCTCGCCCCTGCTGTGGAGTAAGGTGCGCCGCGGGCTCTCGGCGGGACGGGTGCAGTCGGTGGCGGTCAAGATCGTGGTGGACCGCGAGCGCGAGATAGAAAAGTTCGTGCCCGTGGAATATTGGACCATCGCCGCCGAGCTTTTAAAGCACGGCACAACAAAACCCCAGTTCCGGGCGACGCTGGTGGGGCTGGCGGATGGCAAGAAACTGCCCGTATCGGACAAGAAGACGGCAGAAGCCGTCAAGGGCGAGCTGGAAAAGGCCGAGTACTCAGTTTTCAAGATAGCCACCAAGCAAGTCAAACGAGCCCCCGCCCCGCCCTTCATCACTAGCACGCTGCAGCAGGAGGCCTGGCGGCGCTTTCACTATTCCGCCAAGAAGACCATGGCGCTGGCGCAGCAGCTCTACGAAGGGCTTTCCGTGGGCGACGAGGGCAGCGTCGGCCTCATCACCTACATGCGCACCGACTCGACGCATGTGGCCACACAGGCCATCGCCGAGGCGCGCGAGTACATAAGCGGCAAGTACGGCGCGGACTATCTGCCGGCCAAACCCCGCGTCTTCGCCGGCAAGGTGAAGGGGGCGCAGGAGGCCCACGAGGCCATCCGCCCCACGTCCGTCAAACGCGAGCCGCAGGCAATTAAATCATTCCTGAGCCTCGACCAGAACAGACTCTACCAGCTCATCTGGCAGCGCATGGTGGCCTCACAAATGGCCGAGGCTGTTTTCGATAACACCACACTGGACGTGGAGGCTAAAAGCAAAGCCGCAAAAACCAATTACCTTTTGCGCACGCAAACCTCGGTGAACATCTTCCCCGGCTTCATCACTTTATATACCGAGCAGAAGGACGAAGAGGACGAGGAGGAGAAAAAAGCCTCTGCCCTGCCGAAGCTGGAAAAGGGCGACGCTCTCAAGCTGCTGCCTCCCATCCAGACCGAACAGCAGTTCACCAAGCCGCCGCCGCGTTTTACCGAGGCCACCCTAATCAAGATGCTGGAACAGAACGGCATCGGGCGCCCGTCCACCTATGCCCCCATCCTGGCCACTATACAGGACCGCGAATACGTCCACAAGACGGCCGGGGCCTTCCAGCCCACCGAGCTGGGCTTCGTGGTGACCGACATGCTGGTGGAAAACTTCGGCAACATTATCAACGTGGAGTACACCGCCCGCATGGAGGATGAGCTCGATAAAATCGCTAACAATGAGATGGAGTGGGTCGGCGTAGTGCGAGACTTTTACGGCCCGCTCGAAAAGGACCTCGAGAAAGCCTCTGAAGGCATCGAAAAGGTCAAGCTCGAGGATGAGAAGACCGGGGAATCCTGCCCCGACTGCGGCAAGCCGCTGGTCATCAAGATGGGGCGCTTCGGCAAGTTCATCGCCTGCTCCAACTATCCCGAGTGCAAGTACCACACCAACTTCCGCATCAAGACCGGCGTTCCCTGTCCGGATTGCCCGGAGGGGGGCGAGATGGTGGGCCGCTTCAACAAAAAAGGCAAGATTTTTTACGGCTGCAGCGCCTATCCCAAGCACAAATTCGCCATCAATGCCAGGCCTTTGAAGGAACCCTGCCCGGAGTGTGGCAAGCTGCTGATTGAAGCGGGCAAAGGAGTGCGCTGCACCAGCTGCAAATACCGGGGCAAAAAAGCGGAGTAGACCGCATGCAGCAAGCTGTTTTAAGCTACGTGGACCGCTTCGTGGACTACCTCGAGGCCGAAAAACACGCCTCGCCCTATACTGTGCGCAACTATAAGAGCGACCTGGTGGGCAACCTGCAGCACGGCTCGCAAAAGGGCTTCTTCCAGTTCCTCGACCAGCGCGGCATCACCTCGCTGGAAGCAGTGGACAAGCGCGTCATGCGCGAATACCTGGGCTACCTGGTGGACCAGCGCGTGGCCAAGGTGAGCCTGGCGCGCAAGCTCTCGGCCATACGCTCCTTCTACCGCTACCTGCTGCGCGAGCACATTATAGAACGCAACCCTACCGCGCTCACGGTTTCCCCCAAACTGGACCACCACCTGCCGGAGTTTCTCACAATAGACGAGATGGACCGACTGCTCAGAATGCCGGATGTGAGTACCCCCCTGGGCATTCGAGACCGGGCCATCCTGGAGCTGTTTTACGCGGCGGGTATGCGCGTCAGCGAGATGGCTGGGCTCAACATTAGACAGATGGACATGGACTCGCGCGAGATACGCGTGGTGGGCAAGGGCAATAAAGAGCGCGTGGTCATCATAGGACTTCCGGCGGCGCAGGCGCTGGAGACGTACCTGCGGCAGACCCGGCCTAAGCTTGCCATCAAAGGGTCGGGCAGCGCCGTATTCCTTAATTATAAAGGCGGGCGGCTCACCGAACGCTGGCTGCAGAAGTTGCTGATCAAATATGCGCATAACGCCGGGCTGCTGAAAAAGGTGCATCCCCACATCCTGCGCCACACCTTCGCCACGCACCTGCTGGACGGCGGGGCCGACCTTAGAGTGGTGCAGGACCTTTTAGGGCACGCCAGTTTATCCACCACTCAGATTTATACCCATGTAACGCAGACACAGGCCCGCCGGGTCTATATGGGCTCGCACCCCATGGCCGGGTTGAAGGATAAAGAAAATGAAAACGACGCAGAAGCGCCTGCAAAAACTGAGGACTACTCTATCTGAAAAAAACATTCCGGCCATACTGATTTCGCAGCCAGAAAACCGCTACTATCTCTCCTGCTTCAGCGGCTCGGCCGGTTATCTGCTTATCACGCAGGAGAAACAGATTCTGGCTACCGATTTCCGTTATATTGAGCAGGTGAAGCGGCAGTCGCCCGGTTTCAGCCTTTTCGAGATAAAAGGCGAGATGTCCGCCTGGTTTCCTGCGTTCATCTCCGGGCTCGGTCTAAAAGAGTTGTTTTTCGAATCCGAGGACATCACCTTCGACAGGTACAGCAAACTCAAGAAGATAATCGCCCCTCTGGGTATCAAACTCAAGCCCTCCAGCGGCCTGGTGGGGGCCATGCGCGCCGTCAAAGAGCCGGGCGAAATAGCCCTCATCGAGCAGGCGGTGGCCGTCAGCGACGCCGCCATCGAGCACATACGCCGGGCCGCCCGCCCCGGCATGACCGAGATTCAGATGGCCTGGAAAATAGAAAAATACATGCGCGAGCACGGCAGCCAGACCGTGCCCTTCGAGGTCATCGTGGCCGCGGGTAAAAACGCCGCTTTACCCCACCACCGCCCGTCCTACTATGTCGTCCAGGCGGGAGAACCCATTATTATCGACATTGGCGCAAAGTGCGAAGGTTACGTCAGCGACCTGACGCGCACCATCGGCCTTGGAAAAGAAGACAAACAGTTCCGCCGGATTCATGGAATCGTTTTGGAAGCCCAAACGACGGCTGAGGAGCAAATACGCTCAGGCATGAGCGGGAGCGAGGCCGATGCCATCGCCCGCAACATCATCGAAAGCGCCGGCTACGGCGACAAGTACGGCCACGGCCTGGGACACGGGCTCGGGCTGGTGATACATGAAAAGCCGTACGTGGGAGTCACCTCCAAAGATGTGCTGGCTGACGGCATGGTCTTCACCGTCGAGCCCGGCATCTACCTGCCCGAATGGGGCGGCGTGCGCATTGAGGATACGGTCGTGCTCAAACATGGTAAAATAAGAGTGCTGTCCAAGTCGCGAAAGTAGCGGGCATCCCTGCATCGAAAGGAAACCAGATTATTGATTAAAGCCGACCTCCACGTCCACACGCGTTACTCAGGGGATTCCGACACTACATTCGAAAAACTGGTGGAGCGCTGCAAAACGATGGGACTGGGCGCCATCGCCGTAACCGACCACGACACCGCCGAGGGTGCGCTGGCGCTCGCCAGACAGGTCTTACCCTTCAAGGTCATCGTGGGAGAGGAAGTGGCCTCCACAGAAGGCGAGATAATCGGGCTATTTCTCAAGGAGAGCATCCCCGGCGGCCTGTCGCCGGAGGAGACTATCAAGCGCATCCGCCAGCAGGGCGGTCTGGTGTGCGTACCCCATCCGTTCGACCGCTACCGCTCGTCAGCCATGCAGGCAGCCACGCTGGAGCGCATCGCCGGACAGATAGATATTGTAGAGGTCTTCAACGCCCGCAGCATACCGGCGCAAGACCTCTCGCTGCCGGGCAAGTTTGCAGAGTCCCACAAACTGCTTAAAGGCGCTGGCAGCGATTCGCATTCGGCGGCGGAGGTCGGGCGGGCCTATGTCACTATCCCGGATTTCGAGGGGCGCGACGATTTCCTCAAGGCCATGGCGCAGGCGCAAATCCATGCCCAACACCACAGTCCTTTCATTTACGTGAGGAGCCTGTCACGGCGCATCAAAAAGCTGTTCCGGAGCAGGCGTTAGCATGTATCGTATAGGCTGGTTTTCTACTGGACGGGACGAGGCCGCCCGCAACCTGCTGGCAGCGGCTGTCGAAGCTATTAAAAACGGCGAGGTCAAGGCTGTTATTGAATTCGTCTTTTGCAGCCGCGAGCCCGGCGAGTCCCCCGAGAGCGACGCTTTTATAGAACAGGTAGAGCGTTATGGTCTGCCTCTGGTTTGCTACTCTTACCAGAGATTTAAAGCCAGAACGCCAGCGGACACGCCGCCGTCTGGCTCATTTCCATCATGGCGGCTGACCTATGACCGCGAGGTCATGTCGCGCCTCGGTGATTTATGCCCCGACCTGTGCGTGCTGGCGGGCTACATGCTCATCGTCGGCCCGGAGATGTGCACGCGCTATACTATGATAAACCTGCACCCCGCTTTACCCTCCGGTCCCACCGGCACCTGGCAGGAGGTTGTCTGGCAGCTCATCGAGCAGAAGGCATCCGAAACAGGCGTCATGATGCACCTGGTCACGCCGGAGCTCGACCGCGGCCCTGTGGCGAGTTACTGCCGCTTCTCGATACGCGGCGGGGAATTCGATACACTCTGGAGTCAGATGAAAGGCAAAAGCGTCTCCGATATCAAGAAGACGGACGGCGAGTGTAACCCTCTCTTCAGGCTTATTCGCGCCGAGGGGCTCAAGCGCGAATTCCCGCTGATAATCGCCACCATCAAGGCCTTCAGCGAACGCCGGGTCCGAGTGGAGGCAGGCAAAGTGATAGACTCTCATGGTAAAATTATCCCGGGTTACGACCTGACGCGCGAGATTGACAGGCTGGTTTCTAAAGCCTGACGAGGAGTTGAACATCAACAACTTTATCTGTTTCGACCTGGAAGGCCCGCTCTCGCCCCAGGACAACGCCTACGACCTGATGAAGCTCATCCCGCAGGGCGGCAGCCTTTTCGAGCTCATCAGCCGCTATGACGACCTGCTCACTATGGATGCCCGGGAAGACTACGAGCCCGGCGATACGCTGGCCCTCATCGTGCCTTTCCTGCTGTTGCACAAAATCCAGGAGGCAGATATCTCTACTCTGGCCCACCATGCCAGCCGCACGCAGGGCGCCGGAGAGCTTATCCGAGACCTCAAAACTCAGGGATGGCAGATATTCTGCATCTCTACAACCTACGAACAATACGCCCACCATATCGCCGGCGGTCTCGGCATATCCATCGAACACGTGGCGTCCACACCCTTCCCGCTGGACAAGTTCAACCAGGAACTTTCCAAAGAGGATATAGTTCTGTTACAACGGGCTGAAGAGGAATTCCTCAAGCTCAGCCAGTCCACCGACGATCATCTCATCAAGAGCAAGCTGGATGATTTCTTCTGGGGCAGGCTGCCGCAAACCCCTATGGGCAAGCTCATTCGCTCCGTCAAACCCGTGGGCGGCCAGCGCAAGGTAGAGGCGCTGACACGTTTCTCACTGGAAAACTCGCAACCGTTCGAAGGATGGGTGGTGGTGGCCGACAGCATCACTGATTTCAAGATGCTCAAGGCCGTGAATCAGGCGGGAGGTTTGGCTATAGGCTTCAACGCCAACCAGTATGCCTTACCGTATGCTACCATGTCGCTGGCTTCCACACACCTGAGCGACCTGGCTCCCATCCTGGGAACCTGGAGGAGCTGCGGGCGCGGCGAGGTGGAGAAGCTGGTCAAGGAGACGGTGATTGAAGCCGACTCCAACCGTCGCAACTTCCACTGGCTGGCGGAAAAGGGTAGCGACATCTACGACATCATTTCACTGCACCGCAGATTGAGGAAAATAGTGCGCGAAAAAGCCGGAGAGCTGGGCTGATGGTTAAAAACACATTTCCACGCGTGGTCGGTCTGGGTGCGCTCAACGTTGACCGCATTTTCCGTGTGGAGCGCCTGCTGGCCGATGGGGAAAGCGCTATCGAGGACGGCGGCTCATTTGCCGGAGGTTCCGCCGCCAATACCATCTATGGACTATCAAGGCTCGGCGTTACGACGGGTGTCTGCGGTGCGGTTGGCGATGACTCAAATGGCAGGCTGCTCCTCGCCGACTTCAAAAAAGTCGGCGCCGATACAAGCCACATCATAACATTGCCAGGAGTTTCCAGCGGCACCGTTTTCTGTCTGAGCGCCCCTCGCAAGCGCTCCCTGTATGTCCTCGCCGGAGCCAATGGCTCGCTCAGCCTGCAAGACATCGACCTGGCCTATATCAATCACGCTGAATATCTGCATCTCTCGTCATTTGTGGACGACGCCCAGTTTGGCCTCTCTCAAAAGATTGTGGAGAGGCTGTCGCCGAAGGTCAAATTGAGTTTCTCTCCAGGCGCGCTTTACGTAGCGAGAGGCATGAAGGCCCTTAAACCGTTCTTTATGCGCACCCACATCATCTTCATCAATCGAGATGAAATAGAAAAGCTTACCGGATTAGATTATCAGAAGGCTGCCGGCGCATGCCTCAAGGCCGGGTGCAAGGCGGTGGCTGTGACCCTTGGCAGGGGTGTGAAACTCGATGGCCGGACGGTTGTGGCCTACATACGCGATAACCGGAACGAATGGTTCATCGACGCGGGAAAGCCGTCACGTGCAAAAGTAGTCGACACTACGGGGGCGGGTGATGCCTTTGCCGCCGGATTCCTCTTCGGCCTGCTTGAGGGCAAGCCTCATGAGACCTGCGGCAGGCTGGGCCACTGCGCGGCGCGTCTCAGCCTTAAATGCAGCGGCGCCAGGGGGGGACTCCCCACCCGGCGCCAGCTCGAACAACATTTCTTAAAGCTCTACGGAAAGAGCGAGTAACACCAAACGCCCTTTCACTTACCTCTCCCGCATTTGCCCCGATGAATCTTTAGACCTGAGTCTGCCAGGTCGAGCTCGACAATGAAATTAAAAACTCCTCTCCATTAATGGAGAGGAGTTTTTTCCTAATTCCCTCTCCCTTGATGGGAGAGGATTAAGGTGAGGGTGAGACTTTGGATTCAAGACTTTCCCCCTCACTTACATCTCTCCCGCAAGGGGAGAGAGATTTGATAATTGAATTTCCAGGCTTTCGGCTACTTCTTGCCCTTGACCTCTTTGGGCTCCGGCTTGGTCAAAATCTCGTCTATCAGGCCGTACTCCACCGCCGATACCGGATTCAGATAAAAGTCACGGTCCGTGTCGTGGACTATCCTCTCCATCGTCTGGCCGGTATTCTTGGCTAGGATATTGCGTATGATTTCCTGCACGCGCAGTATTTCGCGGGCGGCTATCTCGATATCGGTCGCCTGTCCCTGCGCCCCGCCGATGGCCTGGTGCATATGGATGGTGGAGTTGGGCAGCGCGAAGCGCTTGCCCTTGGCCCCGGAGCACAGCAGCACGGTGGCCATGCTGGCAGCCAGACCCATGCAGATGGTCGATACAGGCGGGCGGATGAGCTGCATGGTATCGTAGATGGCGAGTCCAGAGTTGATGACGCCGCCCGGCGAGTTGATGTACAGGTTGATGTCCTTGTCCGGGTCCTCGCGGTCGAGGAATAGCAACTGGGCTACGATGCTGTTGGCCACCTGGTCGTTGATGGGCGTGCCCAGTATTATAATGCGCTCCTTAAGCAGCAGCGAGTAGATGTCGTAAGCCCGCTCCCCGCGCGCCCCGCTCTCGATAACCATGGGAACAACATTCTTGAAATCCATATTCAGCAACCTCCTGTAGGTAATATTTTAGTCCGCCTGGGCTTTCTCCACAAGCAGCTTTTTGGCCTTGCCCGTCTTGAGCCACCAGCGCAGTGTATCGCGGTTCTCCGGCTTGTTGAGGTAGGTGGTCTGCTCCTGCACCTTGTCCCCCGCCTCAGCAGTGAGGGCGGCAATCTGCAGGTCCACGTCCGCATCGTCGACTTCCAGTTTCTCAGACTCGATGAGCTTGGAGATTACCAGGTTGCGCTTGACGCGCTGCTCCGCCTGCGGGCGGTAGGTCTCGAGCAGCTTTTCCTCGGAGGTCATTTTGAGCACGGACTTGAATTCCTCCTCGTTCTGCGTCGTACTCCGCACGCGGTCCACATACTCCTGCACCATGCGCCCGGCTTCGTTTTCCGTCAGCAGAGGAGGAAATTCTATCTGGCTCTTTTCCACCAGGGTGTCAATGACCTTTTCCTCGAAGGCCTTGTCCTCGGTGTCCTGCGCCCGGTGCTGAAGGTCGGCCTTGAGCGCCTCGCGCAGCTTCTCGATGCCCCCGCAGCCGGGGGCTACCTTCTGTGCGAACTCATCGTTAAGCTCTGGCATCTTCTCGCGGCGGATATCGCTTACTTTCACTTTGAAATGTACGTCCTTGCCAGCCTTGGCCTTGTCGGGATAAGTGTCCGGCATCTTGAGACTGAACTCGCGCTCATCGCCGGCCTTCATTCCCACCAGTTCCTCGGCGAAACCGGGCACGGGGAAGCGCCAGCCCGGCAATAACTGGAAGTCGGCCTCCTTCTCCACGACGTAAGGCGTCCCTTCAACATCGCTCTCGATGTCCAGAACAGCCATATCCTTGAGCTCGGCGGGGGCGCCGGTGGGTTCCCAGTCGGCCGTCTGGTGCTGGGCGCGCTCCAGAATATCTTCGACCGCCTTGTCCTCGATGACAACCGGGTTGGGCTTCATTTTGATGGCGTTGTAATCGCCCAGAGTAATGTCAGGCGGCAGCGGCACGGTGGCTTCGAAAATAACCGGCTCTCGGGTGGTGACGCGCACCATAGGTGTGGCATAGGCGCGTACCTTGTTTTCCACCAGCATGCCGTCGATGAGGTCGGGTAGCGCACGCTTCATAGCCTCATCGAAGATGGCGTCCTTGCCGACACGGTGTTCCAGCACATCGCGGGGCACCTTGCCCTTGCGAAAGCCGTCGATATTAACCTCTTTCACCAGGTGCTCGTAGGCCGCTTCCATAGCGGCATCGGTCTCGGCTTCATCCAGCTCGACCTTGAAAATCTCCTGGTGGTTCTCGTTCTTGCGGTCCAGTACCTTCATGTTGCCTTTACTCCTGATTCTTATTCATCACGCAGCCGGATATGCAACTCTTTCAACTGCTCCTCGGTTACCGGGGCAGGGGCGTTGAACAGCATATCCGCCGCATTCTGGTTCTTGGGGAAGGGTATTACCTCGCGGATGTTGCCCGCATTCGAGAGCAGCATCACCAGCCTGTCGATGCCCACCGCGATACCGCCGTGGGGCGGCGCGCCGTAAGAGAAGGCCTCCAGCAGGTGGCCGAAGCGCTCGTCGATCTCGGCTTCTGTGTACTTCATCACCTGGAATATCTTGCGCTGTAGCCAGGCCTGGTGGATGCGGATGCTGCCTCCGCCCACTTCGTAGCCATTGAGCACGATGTCGTAGGCGCGCGAGCCCGCCCTGGAGGGTTCGGTATCCAGCAGCGGAATGTCGGCTTCGAGAGGCGCGGTAAAAGGATGGTGCGTCGCCTGCCAGCGTCCCATGTCCTTGTTCCATTCCAGCAGCGGGAAGTCCACCACCCAGGCGAAAGCAAACAGGTCGGGAGCGGCCAGGCCGAGCCTGAGCCCCATCTCCTGGCGCAGCTTGCCCAGCGCACTGGAGACGACCGCTTCGGTATCAGCCACAAAAACAATCAGATCTCCGGGTCTGGCTCCGGTTTTGACAGCGATCTGCTTCACCTGTTCCAGATTGAGGTATTTAGCAGCCACGCTCTTCACCATTTCCATGGTTAAGTTTTCAATCGATGGACGTTCGCCGGACAGCGCCAGGCTCAAAAGACCTTTGGCCCCAAAACTCTGCGCCAGCTCAGTCAGGTGCGCCAGCTCCTGGCGCGAATAGCCGCCGCAGCCGGGCAGGGCGATGGCCTTGACCTTGCCGCCTGATTCAACGGTGTTCTTGAAAACGCCAAACTCGGTATGCGCCACAACGTCCGACACGTCGCCGATATGCATGTCGAAGCGCAGGTCAGGCTTATCCGAGCCGTAGCGCTCCATGGCCTCGGTGAAGGTAATGCGGGGAAAGGGAACCGGTACGCGCTTTTCAGGGCACATCTTCCGCATCATCTGCGTGAACATCTCCTCGGTGACGCGCATGACGTCCTCTTCGGTGACGAAGCTCATCTCCACGTCGAGCTGGGTGAACTCCGGCTGTCTATCGGCGCGCGTATCTTCGTCGCGGAAGCACTTGGCTATCTGGTAATATTTTTCCAGGCCTCCCACCATGAGGAGCTGTTTCATCTGCTGGGGCGATTGCGGCAGGGCATAAAATTTGCCCGGATGCACGCGCGAGGGCACCAGGTAGTCCCGCGCTCCCTCTGGCGTACTCTTGCCCAATATGGGCGTCTCCACCTCGACGAAGCCCAGCTCGTCGAAGTAGCCGCGTATGAAGCGCACCACCTGATGGCGCAGCATGAGTATATCGCGCACGCGCGGGCGGCGCATGTCCAGGTAGCGGTACTTGAGGCGCAGGTTTTCGTCAACCTCCACGTCCTCGTTGATATAGAAGGGCGGTGTTTCCGAGGTGTTGAGTATTTTGAGGCCCTCGGCCACGATTTCTATTTCTCCCGTAGCGAGCTTTGAGTTCTCGGTGCCCGGCGGGCGGCGCGAGACCTGTCCCGTCACCTGCACCACGAATTCGCTGCGCAGGTCTCCTGCCAGTTTATGGCAGTCGGAGTTGATTTCCGGATTGAAGACCACCTGCACCAGGCCGGAGCGGTCGCGCACATCAATAAAGATGAGCCCGCCGTGGTCGCGGCGGCGGTCAACCCAGCCGGCCACGGTCACTTTCTGGCCGACAAGACGCGCGTTCAGTTCGGGGGAGCTATGGGTTCTAAGCACGGTGCACCTCGAAGAAATACACTAAACGCTAATTATAGCCGAGAACGGTGCTGGCTTCAAGCTATTGTAAGAGTCCAGTACATATTGGATTTTTGGGGGTTAGTGACAAAGTTATCCAAATAGTAGCGCAAAGGCGGAAGTTTTCCAATAGCCCGGTGAGG
>QZJY01000029.1 GCA_003597995.1 Dehalococcoidia bacterium | reverse complement strand
TCGGGGTATCACAATAATCTTAGTTGATCTTTGTGAATCTGGATATATTTACCGGATTCGCCGCAAGCGGCGGGGAATTAGACCCTAATGAGATTAACAAGCAATAGCTAGCGCGAACTAATCTTTACCTTTCTGTTAGCGATTACGGCTTTCTCCAGGGCTGGGAAGTTGAATCCGCCTCGATAGCCTTGACCTTAACAGCATGTGATGCTAAATTATGTGTGAGCAAAACATGTCCCTGTAGCTCAGCTGGACAGAGCAGCTGCCTTCTAAGCAGCGGGTCGCGAGTTCGAATCTCGCCAGGGACGCTTTTAGCCTCAAAAACATCCCCGAGACGACACCAGAAAACCCTCGGAGACCTACTACCTGACCACTTTTTCAGAGTTTGCTTGTCAGGGATGGACACAAAAGTGTAATATTTACTCAACTCCATGCCAACCGATATAACGTCCGTTCCTGTACAGGTTGCTCCTAAGAGCCGCCTGGTTATTCTATTCATTCTAGCTGTCTTTTTCATCTCGGGGGCCTGCGGACTGCTTTATGAGGTGGTGTGGATGAAAATGCTCACCATCGTCTTCGGCGGTACCGCTCTGGCCATCAGCACTACTCTGGCTGCCTTTATGTCAGGCCTGGCGCTTGGCAGTTTCTACTTCGGCCGCCTCATTGACCGCCATCATCACCCGCTTAGAATTTATGCCTTTCTTGAGTTGGGCACGGGGCTTTTTGCTTTTCTCATGCCGCTCTTGTTATCTCTTCTTGACAAGTTTTATGTTTTTACTTACCAGAATATTACCACTGACTACTTGTGGTTGAGCGTTGTTCGCCTGGTACTATCTTTACTGATTTTGCTTATTCCTGCTACTCTCATGGGCGGCACGCTGCCAGTCATTACCCGTTTTCTGGTGAAACGCTTCGGAGAGCTGGGTTCGCGCGTGGGACAGCTTTACTTCATAAATACTATGGGCGCTGTCGTGGGTACCTTCGCAACCGGTTTCTTTCTGATTGTCTGGCTGGGCGTCCATGAGGCGGCATATCTGGCGGGAGGATTAAATATTCTCATTGCCATCGCGGTACTGGTGCTGGACAGACACGCTGCATCTGCCGAGTCCCCGAAGGTCGCGCCGGTTTATCAGCCGGCAGGTTCAAATAGCAACGCTGAGAAAATCACTCAATCGTATTATTCTCCGGGGATAGCCCGCCTTAGCCTGTGGGCTTTCGCTATTTCTGGATTTTGTTCACTGGCGTATGAGGTGCTATGGACGCGAGCGTTGGTTTATATCCTTGACAACACGGCACAAGCCTTCACCACTATGCTGGTGGCCTTTCTCCTGGGTATCGCTCTGGGCAGTCTCGCCATCACGCGATTCGTGGACCGCACCAGAAATCTGCTCGTTTTGTTTGGCCTGGCTGAGGTGCTCATTGCCCTCTTCGCACTGATATCCATCCCGGTCTTCGTCAATCTCGGGGCCAGTATCGGTGGTCCACCTGGCAGCATCTTTTACGCTGAATATAGCTTATGGCAATGGGTGAGTATCCGTTTCGGGCGCTCCCTGCTGGTGATGCTGCTGCCTACGCTTCTTATGGGTATGACCTTCCCTATTGCCAGCAAGCTCTATACCAGAAGCGCGGCCGGAATGGGGACAGCTATCGGCAATATCTATTCAGCCAACACCATAGGCGGTGTTTTAGGCTCGTTTGTAGCCGGGTTTGCCCTCATCCCCTGGATTGGTGTCTACCATAGTGTCATGCTGATAGCCGCTATCAACACCGCCATCGGATTGATTCTCTTGCTGGCCGAATCCGCAATAAAACTTGGAAGCAGGTTCAAAACTGCAGTTGTCAGCGTTGTTTGTTTTATTACCACGCTGGCTGTGATGCTCTCCTCAGGGCCAATTGTTTTTGCTTCGCCTATAGAACAGCAATACCCATATCAAATCCTTTACTACAAAGAAGGGGTAGGTTCCACCGTCAAGGTTTATCAGGACATTTTCGCTGACAAGACCATCAGTATAGATGGTTTCCCTGTGGCCGGCACAATTCAGCGCCACGAGGATGCCCAGCGCAGCCTGGGTAACCTGCCGCTCCTTTTGAGCCAGGTATCCCGGCCGCGGGTAAATCTGGTAGGTTTTGGCGCTGGTGGCGCGTCCTGGGCGGCCACGCTTTATAACCCCTCATCGGTAGATTGCGTTGAACTGGTGCCGGCCGTAGTCCAGGCCGCCAGGTTTTTCCCCGAGGTCAACCACGGTGTGATGGATAACCCCGCATTTGACCTGATAATCGGCGATGGTCGTAATTATCTCCTGGTTACAGATAAAAAATATGACGTCATTACCGTTGATGCCACCTCCCCGAAAAGCGCCGGCAGCGGCAACCTCTACACTAGGGAATTCTACCAATCGTGCAAATCACGGCTTGATGATAACGGGTTGGTGGTGCAGTGGCTGCCCTTTCATCTTCTTTCCGAAGATGAAATTAAAATGACCGCTCGCACCTTCATGTCGATTTTTCCGCATACCTCCCTCTGGTTTACCTTCCAACGCTCCTACTATATTCTGGTGGGTACGCAATCAGAGTTAAACCTGGATTTCCGCTTGCTGCAAGATAAAATGGCCGATGAAAACATAAAAGCCGAGCTTGCGCCTTTGGATATCATCGATAGTTATGATGTGCTCTCCTGCTTCATCATGGGAGAGAAAGAGCTGGCAGACTATTCCTCTGGAGCCAGACTCAATACGGATGACCACCCGTATCTTGAATATTCCCAGACCATGTCCTATTTTTATACGGTTGATGTCGCCAGGCAGAACCTGTCCAGTATAGCCCGCTTGCGCCAGAGTGTGCTGCCATACCTGGCAAATCTCGGCGCCACTACATCAGAAGCGGATGAGGTCAAGTCCATGTTGCAGGCGCGCTTCAATGCCACGCCTGTGGGGCATTTCTGGCCTGATTATGTTAACTAGCTATATACTGAAACATCTGCTTTTGGTTTGCCTCTGATTACACCTTCTTTTTTCATTAATCTATCTCAACGCCCCAAAAGAGGGATTGCCGGATACTGCTTTTCAAATTTTGCCTACTGCAATTCTCAGCAGCTTTACTACGTTGATGAGGGATAAAGGAATTTTCTGCACCGACGAGTTTTGGATATAAAAATACGAGGCCCTCTCCGCTGAATGTGCCGGAGAGGGTTCTTTTTTACGGATATTGTTATTTGTATAGTTAGGTTACAATTATAGTGCCTTTAACAAGCGGGGCACCTTCGTCCCAATACTGGTATGTACCGGCCTTGTCAAAGGTAAAATCAAAAGTTCCATCCGCGATAATAGTCGTGGTAAAAGGGTAATCGCAGATAATTTTGTAGTCGTTATGGTCCAGGTTCTCAAACTCTACCGCCGCACCTACTGCAATCCTCAGTGTAGCGGGATTGAAAACACCCCCATCAATGACTATCTTGGGTTGAGAAGTGCTGGACGGTGGCGGAGTGGTGGTGGTCGTGGGCGGAGTGGTAGGGGTGGTCATCGGCAGAGTGGTAGTAGTAGTCGTGGGCGGAGTGGTAGTGGTAGTCGTGGGCGGAGTGGTAGTAATAGTCGTGGGCGGAGTGATAGTAGTAGTCGTGGGCGGCACAGACGTGGTCGAGGATGTAGCAGGCTTTGAAGAACATCCCAGAACGGATGCGATCAAAATCAAGCTCGTCAGGACAAGAATGATACTTTTTTTACTTTGCATTGGTTAACCCCCTCTTTGTATTTTATTTTGTACAACAAAATGCTATTGTACTAAAAACAATATGGATTATGCAATTTTTCTATAAAATAAACTCCACTATAGCATGATAGTGGCGGATATTTCTTGGATTATAGTCAGAAAGGAATTAAATAGTTATAAAATTTTTAGTGTAATTGTGAATATTTTATGACAATACTCCATTTACTCACACCGAAATGCCATCGGTGCTGAAACAGAGAATTAACTTTACATCTGTTGCAACGCCTTCAACGAATGTAGATCTTAAGCCCCTTTTTGCGCAGTATCCTTGCCATCCTCGCCAGACACACCTTCCACCGCCGTTGATTTTGAAAGCATATCCTGCCGACTGGCCTGCATGGCATCAATGATTTCCCCAAGGCTCGACATGTCGAAATCTGAGGTGAGAAAGTGGATATTCGCCTGGTTTCCAACCGCCGTACCTGATGCCTCGAGTGCTTGAGCGGATTTTAATTCCTGCTCGGTGCTATCCGGGTTTTGAACTTGCTGCGCTTCAGCGCCGGCAGCCGCAACAGCTTTCCCAGCTTCAAGTTCTTTTAGAGCAGCTTCAGGCACCGCTTCACGGCAAATCACAAAGCTGCCAAGTCTAGGCTTAAGAACATCATAATGCCGTTTTAAAATGCCCAGCCCTTCTCTTTGAAACCAGTCTCCATCTTCCCTGCAATCCACTATCATATCAGGCCGTGATATTTGAAAATAGTCAGCCGCGAGAACCAGGTCAGCCTTGTCATCAGCCATATTTATTACCAGGTCAGGCCAAAGTTTGTTAATACCGAATTCTTTTTTTATGTCTGCGATGCGGTACCATTCTTGTTTCGAGCTGAGCAATCGCGCTTTCCAGCGAGGTTCGTAGAAGTCTGGCAGGAAAGAAACAAAACAATCAAGTTTGGTTGAATGAATTATGATTTTGGGAGCTAAAAATGAACACATGAGGTCATGTTCAAAAGAAATAAGATTGGTTTCTGTAGCTTCCGGTACCTCTTTAATATACGAACCCGGAACGGGATCCCCTTCAGCCTCGGATGGTTCATGGAAATCTTGAGTGGGGACGCTGTAGAGCTTATCTGGAAGTAATAACTTGATAAGGGCGAGGATAGCCCAGCGTTGATACCCCTCGCGGAAATATTTTGTAAAATCGTCTTTTACAATCTTGCTGGCTGTCTGTTCAAAAACGTCTGGTGTGATTTTGTTTTTAAGCAGGTTAAACAGGGTGTCAAATAACCCTCTCATCAACCCGTCCAGTGGATCATTAAAAAACCAGGAGCTGCCCGCTGGAAGCGTTATGGCCTCCAGATTCAGAGTTTTCGCGACATCCCGCTGTACTTCAAGCCAGTGCCGGCTCAGAAGATACCCTTTCGCCAGCTCTTCAGAAAAATGTCCCTTTATAAAACTGATTTGCACCATATCGAACAGGCGATAAAATTCCGCTCGAATATCCTCAGGGAGTACCACTGACTCTGGACTGATTTCAATGCCCGGTTGTTTTTCTACGAACCCCTTGAGATGTGCGTAATCACTCTGCCATGAATTGGCCATCGGTTCTCCTTTCAGATAAATCTGTAAGATATAGGTCGGTTAACCCACCAAATACTTGTTAGTCCTGAAATGCATCTTTCAGCCTTGTTCCCTTCAATGCGGTCCTTGCCTTCAAAGCAGGTAAAAGAGTAGAGAAATAAGGAGGAAAGACGACAGCTTTAAGGAGTTCGAAAATCCGAAGGTCTGGTTGTCTCGCTTCCATAGATGATAAACATATTTATATTACAAGGGTATACGACATCCCCTAAAACTATGGTAGATAGTCCAAGTAGAAATTTTACAAATTAGCTGGCATTAAAATAGTATAAGGATAAGTAGACAATTAAACAAGAACAGTATATACTCACATATACTCCAATGTCAAAGTATGCGATCATCTCGTTTCAGGTTGAAGAAAAAACAGGGAATAGCTTAAGACTTAAGACAACAAGTTTTCTGTGGCAGTTCTTGGAAAATTGGCAGGCAATGCTGCAAGAGCCAAAACAAGAGATAATTGCTGGCGTTGACTTGTGAATCCCATGTCGAGTAAAATCGTAGTTCATTGTCTAACTAATAATACACGTTGAAGGAGGTGATATACAGAAGGCAATCTTTGAGTTTATTCTGGAGTCATATTTTATTTGAAGGAGGTTGCAATCAAGGGTAAATGTCAGAAGAAAAGAAAAATAGTACCGGACAAATATCACGCCGTGAATTCCTCAAAGACGCCGGGCTGGTGATAGGCGGAGCCACCGTAGCTTCTCTCCCCGTGCTCAGCGCCTGCGGCGGAGGGGGAACTACCACAGTCGCCAAAACTGTCACTACTACCTTACCCGGGACCACCACCACTGTTACTCAGAGCAAGTTCATCTGTCCCCTCGACGCCACCGAGTATCCCACGCTGGACGCTCTGAAAGCCCATTTCGCGGCAGCCCACCCGGGAGCCACCCTGCCCCCATATACCAAACTGAATGTTAACGGCGTGGACTACAATCTCGTGATACCAGGTCACTGGACGTTAGCCTGGACGCTGAGAGAACAACTCGGGTTGTTCGGCACCAAGATTGGCTGCGATATGGGTCAGTGCGGCGCCTGCACGGTGCTGGCAGACGGAATCCCTGTATTCGCATGTATCATGCTTGCCAATGAAGCCCAGGGTAAAAAAATACTCACCATTGAAGGGCTCTCGGACGGCATCAAACTCAACCCGATACAGCAAAAGTTTTTCGATATTGAAGCTGTTCAATGCGGCTATTGCACCGCCGGGTTCGTCATGGCAGCCCAGGGACTGCTCAATGCTATTCCCAAACCTACCGAAGACGATGTGCGACTTGGTCTCTCTGGCCACCTTTGCATGTGCCAGAACTTCAAGAAGTCCGTCGCTGCGGTAGTAGGAGGTGTATAAATGGCAGGTCCAACTCTGAATGTAATGGGTGATAAAACCACTCACGATAAAAGTCTTCAAGCCATCCTGACCGGTAATGCGGATTGGATTGGCGACCACATGCCGGGCGGAAAGCTTTACGGAGCTCCCAAACACGCCACCATTACCCATGGCACCATCAAGAGCATCGATTCCAGCAAGGCGCTGGCTGAACCGGGAGTCAAGGCTGTCATTACCTACAAAGAGGCCCCGACTCTATTCAGTCCGACCATCCTTTACTGGGGGCAGGCGGTAGCCGCTATCGTGGCCGATGACTGGTACACCGCCCTGCGCGCTGTCAACCTCGTCACCGTTACCTACGACGTACTTCCAGCAGTGGTTGATGCCGACGAAGGCCTGAAGCCCAACTCCGTGCTCAGCGGTAAACGCGCCGATAACAATATCGCTACCTCCACCTTTGTGCGCGGCAATGTTACTGATGGCTTCAAGGCTGCTGAGGTAACGCTCGAGACGACCCAGCCATGGACCACCAGTCATCAGCACGCCCCTATCGAACCCTACGAAGGCCTCGCCTGGTGGGTGGGTGACAATTGCTACGCCTACCAATCGACACAGAACCTGCACGGGACTAAGGGCGCTCTTGTCAACTACCTGAAATGGCCGCAGGACAAAGTGCATGTCTACGCGCGCTACACCGGCGGCGGGCATGGGGCCAGGCTCTCGCAGTGGGAGTCGGGCGTGGCAGCCCTGTGTTCCAAGGCCGTCGGCGGGACTCCGGTTTATTTCAGAGAGACCAAAAAACACAACATGCTGTTCCACATCCGCCAGCACGAGCACCGGTCGGTGTACAAAATGGGAGCCAAGAAGGACGGCACGCTGACGGCCGTCGATGTGCAATACTTCACTAACGGCACTGGCGCCGGCGCCGGTACTGTTTTCACCAAGACCTGGGTGGTTCCCAACGTTAACTGGAGCGGACAGGGCGTTTACGTCAACGTGCCCGACCGCGGCGCCTGGCGCTGCGTGTCCGACCCGCCCCAGGCAGTCAACATGAGCACAGCCTTCGACAAAATGGCCGAAAAGCTGGGTATGAACCCGTACGATTTCCGCAAGAAGAATCTCATGCCGGTCGATATGCCCGACCAAGACTCGCCCTTCAGAATCTGGGGTTCCAAGGAAGTCAACGAGTGCTTCGAGACAGTAGCCACGCAAAGCGGATATACCACCAAATGGCATGCTCCCGGCACCAAAACGCTGCCCGATGGCCGCCTGCACGGTATCGGCATCCACTGCCATACAGATAGTCACGGCAGCGTCAGCGGCGCCAGTATGGCCGGTCTCATCCTCATGCAGCCCGATGGCACCTGTCTGGTAAATTGCGGATCCGGTAGACCTCACAATGCGCCCAGCGAGATGTGTCATTTCGTGGCCGAGGAACTGGGGCTGAAGTACGATGATGTCATGGTGGGCGCATGGGGCGAGACTGATGCGACACTAAACTCCGGTTACAATGGCGGTTCCGCCTTCACTGGCGCCGCCGGCTCATCCTTCGTTATGGCCGCTAGGGATGCGCGCGCCAGGGTCTTTGCGGCTGCCATCACCAAGACCGGTTTCAGCAATATAGCCGGCATCACCGTGGATGACCTG
This sequence comes from Dehalococcoidia bacterium, assembly GCA_003597995.1. NCBI lineage: Bacteria > Bacillati > Chloroflexota > Dehalococcoidia > Dehalococcoidia bacterium. The sequence continues at coordinate 2,737 of QZJY01000029.1, read as the reverse complement.
ACGGCCAAAAACAGCGTCATCACCTACACCAAAGACCCCACCAAGACGCTCACCTTCGCTCAGGCCATGAGCGGCACCCCGCCGATTGCCGGGTTTGGTAACGGTTGGGCTGCCGCGGGGAACACCACCGGTATAAATAAGGGTGGTTTGCAGCGCCCGCTATATGGCAAGCCCGTCGGTACAGCCGTCAATGCCCAGAGCGCCTGCGCTTCAGTGGCTGAAGTGGCGGTTGACCCCGAAACCGGCGAAGTGGAAATCCTGGGGCACTGGAATGCCGTCGGCACCGGCCGTATCGTATTCTATCAAGGTGTAATGTTGCAGATGGGCAGCGGCACCGAGCTCCAAGTTGCCCAGGCTCTCTTCTACGGCGATATTTACGACCCGGCTACTGGCGCCGTTATTGGCACGCAGTACACCGAGTCCCAGTTGCCCACCACCATGGACTGCGTCCCTAGCCGCTATAATCTTTACCCTGTTGAAGGCGATGACTACAGTGCCCCGCATGGCGCCCACGGTATCGGTGAACCCGTCGTCGGCAGTTATGCCTGTATCCTCACCGCCATCTACAATGCCACCGGCAAGTGGGTAGACCCGGACCACGGCGCCTGCAACCCGGACAGAGTACTGAAAGCTCTGGGCAAGGCATAGGAGAAAGAAGATGAATAAATTCACTCACGTTAATGCCGCAACTATACAAGACGCTACAGCAGCGCTGGCCAAGGGCAAGACCCAGGTTATTGCCGGAGGCACCGACCTCATCACCTACATGAAGGGCATGATTTCGCCTAATCCGCCTGAAACCCTGGTCAATATCAAGACCATCCCCAACCTGTCTTACATCAAGGAAGAAGGCGGCCTGCTCAAAATCGGTGCCCTCACCACGCTCACCACCATAGCCAACTCGAGTGTGGTCAAAACCAACTACACCGTATTGGCTCAGGCGGCTCAGGCTGCAGCCTGCCCCGAAATCAGGAACATGGGCACCATCGGCGGCAATATCTGCCAGCGACCGCGCTGCATATACTTCCGCAACGAGTTCAATGATTTCAACTGCCTGAGAAAGAACCCGTCAGGCCTGTGCTATGCGCTGGTAGGCGTCAACCGTTACCACTCCATTTTTGGCGCGCTCGGCGGCTGCGTGGCCGTCTGTCCTTCAGACACGGCCTCCGCGCTGGTGGCTCTGAACGCCAGTATCGTCACCAGTAAGAAGACCTGGAAAGCGGCCGACTTCTTCGGCATCGGTGCCACAGCCTTCAAAGGCGAACAAATTAACCAGATCGATGCCGACGAAATCGTTACCGAAATCCAGATACCCACCCCGGCCGCCGGCACCAAGAGTGCCTATCTGAAGTTCGCCTTCAGGAAAGCCATCGACTTTCCGCTGGTAAGCGCGGCCGTGGTCGTCACCCAGAGCGCTGGCACGGTATCCGCTGCCAGTATCGTGCTGGGCGGCGTTCACAACGCCCCCAAAGTTGCCACTGCGGCTCAGGATGCCATCAAGGGTAAGGCCATTGATGCCACTACCGCTGCCGCGGCCGGCACCGCTGCGACCACCGGCACTACAGTTCTGGCTATGAACAAGTACAAGGTCCAGATAGCTCAGACTTTAGTCAAGCGCGCCTTACTCGCCGCCAAGTAAGCTTACAGGCTCCTTAAAGGCAGCTAGAAGGAGAGCCGCCCCCACTATGGGGGCGGCTCTCCTTGATATAACCGGGACGGGGTTTTGGCGTTATATATTATGGATGATTGAGTATTAGTAACCTGGGTCACTGCCAACACGAAAGTTATAATGTATTATATTATTATAAAGTTGTAGTATAATTTAAGTACACTCCTCAAAAGGAGGATTGATATGAACATATTTAAAAAAATCAGACTGCAGAAGAAGTTCATTGCCTTTTTTACCGTAGTACCGTTGTTACTGTTGAGTTCTCTGATAAAGGCTCCCTGTCCTATAGATGGAGGAACAGGGATTATATCGAGCAACGGTATGAAATTTGTTAGCATAACTAATATCGAGGCTACCGCCACGGGGGTTTATCTGGCTTTTTGCGGTGTTTACCGCATATACCCGACTGACGTCACTCTCACGCTGCAAAACAATGGTGATACGGACGCCAGCGGGCAGCTCAGCCTGATACTGGTAGACTACAAAACCGGTAAAGTCCTGAATAACCAATATGTAGGGGTTAGCGTACCGGCACATATGCAGACTACCGCGATATATAATGTATATTTTCAAACCAATGTAGACGACCCAACGACAGTTAAGGTAAACGCTAAAGTGGTAGGCGGAGATATTAAGGACACGGTTTGCGATGGAACAGGTAAAGTTCCATTGAATTTCTGGCCGTTTTATAACCAGATGAAAACTACTTTGTTAGCAAACCAGCAGCAAACGGTGTCAACGCCAGCCTTTATACCATACTTTTTGCCGCCTGAAGACTGGGACGTGCCGAATGCCTATGACATGGGCGTTTACGACGAATTTGCCGGTCAATAAGCACCACCTGTGTGGCAGTAAGTAAATTCCCTGAGAGAAACAACAAATTCAAATCCCCCGGCCTTGAGGTCGGGGGATTGCTTTATATTGTCGGGTTCACAGTTAAATGCATGGAATAAACTTCCCCGACCTTACGGTCGGGGTATTAACCTATCTCAAACTTCGTTTGCCCTGCATCTTTTTTACGCTGATTTTCAATGTATGCTTGGATAACACCCTCGTCTACACCAACCG
>QZJY01000028.1 GCA_003597995.1 Dehalococcoidia bacterium | reverse complement strand
AATCTGACCGTCACCGGCGCGTTCTATCAGGCGGCGATTACCTCTGCTGCATCCGGTAATACTAGCCTGACAATCAATGCCGCTGGTAATGGCACAATCGCGATTGGCGATGTTTCCACTGGCGGGGTGACTATCACTCCGGCCACTACGGTTGTAGGCGCTCTCACGACCGAGGGTGCAGTAACGCTTGGCGATGCCGCTGGCGACAACATCACCCTGACCGGCGACGTTGTTGCCGATATTCGCCTTGACGATGACACCACCAATTCGCCTGCATTGCAGTTCATTGATGCGGGTGAAAACGACTGGGCGATTCTCAAGGTGAACGGAGCGACCGGCAACCTGACGGCGACCTCTGATGCCGGAACGTCTGATTTTCAGATTGTCACCGGCAACTGGAAAGTGGGCGCAGGCACCGAAGGCGTAACGCTGAACGGCGAGGACGCCTACATAACCGGCACGTTTGAAGTGGACGGCGCGGCCCAGTTTGACGGCGCTGTCACGCTCAATAGCACAACCTCATTCACCGGCGCAACCCATACGTTCACGTTGGGCGCAGATGAAGAGGTGGTTATAGACGCCACTACCACCGACCAGACGAATACCAGCGGTGCATTGGATATCAATTTCGGGTCTATTACTACGGGCGCACATGCGATAGACCTGAGCGTAGTTCTCGGAAACAATACGGGCGGCGAGGAAGTCACCGGCATCTTTATAGATGTTGATGATGATTCTGATGCGGCTGCTGAGGTTTCCGCGATTACGATTGATTCAGCCGACACGACCGGCTCAAGCGATGTGTGGGGTATTGCGTTTCAGGATGTGACTGGCGGAGCTACCGGAGTGGAGCAGTGCATCCACGCGGAAGTTCCGGCTGCCGGGCAATATCTCGTATTGGACGCGGCTACCGTTGACAGCACACAGACCAGCGGTGTGATGGACATCGATTTCGACACGCTGACTACTGCTGCAATGGCTCTCAATCTGAAAACCACGTTGCTTGCGTCTGCGGGTGCTGGCGTCGAAGTCACCGGCATGTACCTTGATGTGGATGACGATTCCGATTCCGCATCAACTGTTACGGCTATCACCATCGACTCGACAGATGCCACGGGTTCAAGCGAAGTCAGGGGTATCGCGTTTGAGACTATTGCTGGCGCGGACACTCTGCTTGACACCTGCATCTATGCCGAGACGGACGCCGATACCGTCGTTTTGTCGGTTGACGCTGATGGAACGGCCTACACCGGAACCACGGGCCTGATTGATATTGGGTTTACGTCCGCTACTACTGCAACGGAAGCCATGAATATCAAGGTCACGGGCACGGATGACGGAGCGGGTGAATACATTACCGCGATAATGCTGGACGTTGACGATGACACGAGTGCGGCCAGTTACATATCCGGCCTTACGATTGACGCAAGCGATGTGACCGGCTCTAGTGAAGCACGCGGCATATCGTTTGAATCACAGGCTGGAGCGGACACCGCGCTTGAGAAGTGCATTGTTGCCCAGCTTCCCGCTGCGGGACAGGCGCTCGTTATCGATGCCGCTGGCACCGACCATACGGGCGTTGAGGGCGCAATCGACATCGAATACGACTCAAAGACGGCTGCGGCTGCCGCTATCAATGTAAAGGTGACTCATGTCGCCGGTGGAAGCGGCCAGGCTGTTGCCGGTATCGAAGTCGAGATGGATGCCGATGATGACAACGTTGCCGATGAGACTTATGGGCTGCTCGTGAATGCGAGCGATACCACGAGCACCGGCATAACCGAGGGCGTCCATATTCAGGGCGCTGGCCTTGACGTTGGTTTGCAGGTTGACACCGGTGGAGTTCGCGTTGGAACCGGAGCTTCACCTGACTTAACAACCGGCGATGACACCTTGTTTGTTGAGGGCACCGGCGAATTTGATGGCAATGTTCGCGTTGATGGAAACATTGACGCAAATGGCGACATTGTAGGGGCTGGTCCAACCACGTACATCGAGGGCATGACCTCTCAGGTTGAGGCATACATCGGCGCGGATAACGTGCTAACCATAGCCGAATCCGGCAAGACGTTCACGAATACCGGGGACGGCGACGGCTCACAGCACACGCTGCCAGAAGCATCTACCGCAATCGGCGTGGAATACACGTTTGTTGTGACGGTTGCTCAGGCCATGGTCATCGAGCTTGACAATGCAGACGCAATTCTGCATTTAACGCTTGATGCAGGCGATCCGATTACCAGTTCCACAATTGGCGATAGCATCACGCTTCGCTGTCTCGATGCCACCAACTGGGCTGTTATATCGGTTTATCCTGCTGCGGCTGACTGGGCTGACGGCGGCGGTTGATGAACTACAACAGGGATGGGGAGGCTTCGGCCTCCCCGTACCCACATAAGGAATGAATGTACCCGCTGAGAGAACGCACAGACACCTTTAACTGGAACAAAAAGACGGTGGCCTCAAGCCGGATGATACGACCGGAAGATGCCGGTATCAAGCATGCGTGTTGGTACTGCGGGTTTGAAATGGAAGAAGAGAGAATGGTTTTCGATGAAGGCAACTGGGTGTGCCCCAATCACCTGTTTGATCCTCAGCCCGAACCTCCAAGCATATAACAGCCAAGAAGGAGCTATAAGCATATGGCTAACAATTTGACACGCAATCCGCTGTATCTCGACACCACTGGTGGAACCTCTTATTACGCCATACCGGGAACCATTGGCAGCATCCTGTTTTCAGGGAATACGGACACCGATTCCACCGTCCTGTTGTACAACGCCGAAAACATGGTTCTTGCGAATCGCAGCTTTGAGAAATGGGGTAACGGGGCGGCGCTGGCTCCCGATGGATGGACCGTTTCAGGCGCAAGCGCGGCTGTGGCGCGTGAAGGCACGATTATTAAAGACGGCAGCTATTCCGCGAAATTGACCAGGGCGGGAACCAACTGCTACCTGTCACAGAACGTTTTGGCTATGGCCCCCGCTCCGAAAAACGCAATCACATGGTGGCAGGGCAAAAACATCATGGCTGGCGCGTGGGTATATGCGACGGTCGGAGACAGGGCGTACCTGGAAACTTACGACGGCCAGACCACGACCACATCTGGCGCACACGCCGGAAACAGCGCATGGGCATGGCTCACGACTGCGGCTGCGGATGTTCACGCGAGCGCGACCCAGTTGACTGTGAGGCTGGCCGTGAAAACCGGCGATACGGCGGCCTACATCGACAGTCCGATCCTGTTTGAAACGATTCCCTTGTTCTATCTGCTCGGACAGGACAAGCCGTATGGCATTTCATATCCGCGTCCGCTGCCGTTTCGCGGGCTTTACCTTGCGACTCTCACGGGCGGCGCGGTGCAGGTGCAAATCTAATAATGGAGTACAAAACCATATATACAGACCCGCCGTGGCCGCAACAACTCGCGGGCGCATACAAAAGGCACAAGGGAGCAACGGCATTGCCTTACCCGACCATGACTGTTAGTGAAATCCTAGCCTTGCCTGTCCAAGAACTTGCCGCCGAAGCCTGTCATTTATGGCTATGGACAACAAACCAATTCTTGCATGATGGGTTTCACGTTATGGAACACTGGGGATTCAAATATCTCGCCCCGATAACCTGGGTCAAGCCTAGCGGATGTGGAAATTATTTTATTTCAAGAACGCAAACGCTCCTTTTTGGCTACAAAGGAAAATGTCGGTTTCCCCTTGGAAGATATAAGCCTACGAATTTTCACGCTACTTGCCCTAAAAGGCATAGCCAAAAACCGGATGAGGCTTATGCGCTCATAGAAAGCATTTCTCCCGCGCCGCGCCTTGAACTGTTTGCGAGGCAAAAGCGCGAAGGATGGGATGTGTGGGGCAATGAAGTTAAAAGCGACATTAGGGTGGTGCAAATCTAATGACTGTAGAACTGCTGACATTCGAGGACATGCAGGAAGCTTTCTATCGGGAAGTCGGCGAAGAAAGCGGTAATTCCCGCTGGAAGGACCCGACCATCCGCAAGGCGTGGATAAACGAAGGCCAGTTGGATGTTGTCACCAAAACCCGGTGCCTTGAGGAAAAATGGACAACCGATGTCGGCGTGTATACGGATGAAGACGATGAAATAGTCACACTGCCGGATGAAGCCTATGAGGACGGCATAATCAGCATTTGGTGGATTGACTCAAACAGCAGCTATACCGAACTCACTGAATTCAATCCGGCCTTCAAGAGCATCCAGAATGACACATCTTCACCCGGTACGCCTTCCCAATACTACCGCGTTGGTCGAAACATCTATCTTATGCCGGTGCCCGTTGCCGCTGGAACCGTGTGCATTATAGGCGCTCGCAAGCCGGACGAGCTGGTGAACCTGAGCGACCAGTCTCTAATTGAGGCCGCGTTTCGTCATTTGCCGGTGAAATATGCGGTCGTAAAGGCGCATCTGGAGGATGACGAATATCAGAAATACTCTCTGACAAAAGCGGAATATCTACAGGGGATACTGGAACTCAGGGCCATTGTCAAGCGCAGACGCGGCAAGGTAGCGCGAAGGATGAACTTTCCAAGAAGGCTACTCGGATGACTGTAACAAAAAAGCCGAATATCTTCAACCAGTGGCATGGCGGCCTGAACCGTATACAGACGCCTATGCCGCGCACCTGTTACCGAACCGGCAAGAATATTCGGCTCACGGAGACATATATTCCTGAGAGGCGCACTGGAACCACGAAGAAAAACACGAACGTTGCGTGTGACCTTGCGGCAACGGATAAGCCGATTCTGAACGCTCTTAAATATTATCCGACCGGCCAAACGGCCCAATGGGTTGTTGGCGCGGATGAAAGCGCGGGCGCAAACAGCGACATTTTCTTTTCGGATGACGGCACGAACTTTACGGCTCAGAGCCAGAGCTTGACGGCGGGAGCGACCCCCTACTTTGCCGTGTTCCCGATAACGGGCGTGGGCGATGAGGACATCCAGGACCACCTGATGATGGTCAATGGCAACGAAAGCATGCAGTACGACCCGAACGGCGATGGATGGGAAGACATGACCGGCGTGGGCGGCGGCCAGTGCATCAGCGGCGGCACCCACATCTGTGTTCACGGCAACAGGGCGTGGGTGTTCAAAAACAATTATGCCTATTGGTCGTCTGTGGCCGGAGCGACAATCGCATGGAACAACAGCACTCAATATCTCGACTTCGCGCATCAAGGAGAGGTCATCCAGTGCGGAGTGTCGTTTAATGGCGACCTGATAGTGCTCCGGCGCAATGCTATCGGGGTGCTCCGGGGGAAAGACCCTTATTCTGGCGTCCAGATAAATGCCCTTGAGGATACGGTTGGGATAGCGGCCATAAAGACGCTTGTGGCCGGAAAATATTTAGGCAGACCCGCCCTGTACTATCTGAGCGATACCGGCCTTCAAGCTTTTAATGGATACTACTCAGCCGCGATAGATGAGCCGGTTCGCATGGATATTATCGGGCTGATGAACACCACGTACATCACCGGCGCATGCGCGGCCCTGTACGGCAACAGATATTTGATGGTTTCGTTTCCTTCCACCACCAGCACCGTGAACGATACCACGGTCATCTACGACACACTGAGAAACGTCTTTATCAGCAAGGACGAGGGCTATTACCCGAACTGCTATTTTCACCTGAAGGGCGGCACGGACAAGGGCGAACTCTATTTCGGCACATCGAAAAGCCTGGGCCTGATATATCAATTCGGCAGCGGAACGGACGATGATTCGCCGGCGACAGATGGCACCGATGTAAACATTGATTGCTCATTTGGAACGAGCGTAATAAACAGCGGCAGCGCAACCCAAAAGACAAAGGTTCGCACGATCAACGTATCGATGGACACGAGCGCGGAAGCTTCCTATAAAGTGACCCTGAGCGCGGAGGACGGGCGCTACACGACAGAGCAGGTGGTCAGCGACGAACGCTCTGTCACGGTGCATCAGTGGGGAGATACCGGCCTGAAATGGGGGCAGGAGGGCTTGGTATGGGGAAGCGGCCAGAGTGACCAGCGAACCATATTCGGCGTTCACGTGCCCAGCTCTTTCATCAATCCGTACAGCTATCAGGTGCAGGTGGACATGGAAGACCAGGACAAGACATATCGCATCCAGCAGATTGAGCCGCTGGAGCGACCACGAACATTAAATTAGGGAGACCAGCAGATGGCGCGATCTTTACCATACCCAACCATAGCAGACGGCGATGACCTTGTTGCGGGGCCGGTGCAGGCCAACTTCGCCGACCTGAACAACAGGTTTTCGACAACGCCCGGAACCGGCATCGGCAATGGCGACATCGCAAGTAACGCTGCAATAGCGGACACGAAATTTGTTCATGGGAACACCAACATGAACACGTTTCTGGCGTTGCAGCATTCGGCCACGGGGACGCACACCTTTTCCGATAATGGTTGCACGGGCCTGTATCTGACGCCGGACGCTTCAAATCCGAAAACCAAGTTGACCGTTGCCGCGGATGCGCTGACGCTTGAAAATTCCAGCGGCAACCCGTACCAGCTTACCGATGTATCCGAGACAGTGAACATCACGACCGGCCAACTGGAAAACGGGACACTTGAAGATACAGCCGAAGCCGCAGACACCTATTACATTCTTGTCCTTTACGACAGCGCGGCAGAGGGTACGACAGCGGCCCTTTATACGCGCAGTACGCTGGACACGACGTTTTGGGAAACCGACCTTGTGGCATTCAATGCGGCGGTCGGCGGGGGAGCCGCCTACGATTACGCCAAGGTTGTCGGCATGGTTGATAACGTCGCCAATCAGGCTGGAGATGGCTTCGACTTCGAGATACCAAGGCCGATACCCGGTGGCTCATTCTACACGCCTTACATGCCTACGCCTCCCATCATTGCCGTTGGCGCGTATACGGGTGACGGCATTGCGACACAGGAAGTGACGGGCACGGGCAACTTCACGCCCGACATCGTGATTGTGATAGGCGAGAATGACAGTCCTCCGTGGATAAAAATAACGTCATTGATGGCCGATTATTATTCCGCCCGTTTTAGCGGAGGCTATGCGACGACAGGGGTCCGGTCGGTGGATTATAGCTCGTTCACCGTTGGCGACGCAGATGGCGTTAATGCCAATGGCGTAATTTACGATTACATCTGCATCAAGTTAGAGAAGGGGATTCTCGCATGATGAGGCTTGCCGTAAGGATATCCGACAACAAAGTGATGCCGCTCAGACAGGACGCTCCGGCCTTGAAGCATGGCGATATTATCAGGGCAACCATTCATGGGTACGGCGGCGAGTTTGACGATTACATCGAGGTGGCCGTCCCGCCCGAACAGGTGCGGCCCGTTCTGAGGGCCAAGGAGCTTCGCTACAACCCGCAGACGCAGACCGTGAAGGTGATAGCGTACACGCCGGAAGAAGCGCAGGCGCTCAAGGAGCAGCGGGAGCTTGCGGCCCTTGAAGCGCAAATAGAGGTCGAGAAAGCGCGTGACGCCCGCATCAAAGAACTCAAAGCGAAATTGAAGAAAAACGCATGAGCGAAGAACGCGAACTTACATACGCCGAACTGGTAAACAGGGTGAAGTTTTTGGAAGCAAAGCTTACCGAAATGGAAAACAATAATTTGTGGATACGCAAAGAGCCGACAACGAGCGTCCCAACGGAAATGGACGGCGGCAAGGCTGTCATATTCGATGACGGCACAGACCAGAAGCTTTATTACAATGGGCGTAACGGCATAAAAAGCCTCGCATTCAGTTAGGGGGAGATGGCATGAATTTCTTCGATAGCGGCTCCGAAACCAGCGTTAAATACAAAGACCCGTATGAGTATTGGCAAAAGTATTTTGGCGGGAGATACGGGCAAGCGGCCGACCTTTTGTCCGGCTTGCTCAACCGGACGCTGAATGCTCCCACGAGCACAACCACCTATCAGCTTGCAAACCAGATGCTGAAACAGAATAGCGCATTAAGACAAAAGACGATGGGCGGCCTGTTGGCGCAAAGAGGGACGGCCTTTGGAGGGCAGGCGCGACGGGCCGGAATTGACGCACGAGGGGCGGACAGCGACGCGTTGAATCAGCTTCTCATGCGGATACAGGGGCAGGGGCAGGGGCTTGCGGGTCAACTGGCAGGTATGTCAGCCGGGATGTACCAGAGTCCGCTTGTAGCGAAGCAGAGCACCGTCAACAAGACCAGCGACTACCAGAAGGTGCAGATGGGGCAAGACCTTGCCGTGCGCATCTTGAATAATGCGAGCGCGATGCCGATGGTGAACGAGACATTGGGCGGCTCGAATCAGTGGAGCTATCCGAATCAGGGCGGCTATGGCGGCGGGCCGAGCCAAGGCGCACAGGGCATCATGGGAATGCTGCAATCGCTGCTGGGTGCATTCGGCATGGGGATGGGAGGAGCATAGGCTATGCCATTCGATTTTCCGACATTCCTACAGGCGCTTGACCCGAATGCGCGGCAGGTAATGATACAGCAGCGCGTCCAAAAGGAACTGCAAAAGCGCCAGGAGAAGGAATATAACGACACGATAAAGGCGATAGTCGATGTAATCGGGGCGACCAAAGAGCGGCAGACACAGGTGCCCGACTTTAATTATCCTGCCGGGCCGGGTCCGATGATGGACAACCTTCAGACCGAAACCGTTCCGCCTTCCTTGACGCCTGAGCAAGCCTTAATCAGCCTTTTGCAGTATGCGGACAGAGCGCCAAGGGCTACAGAAATGGCAGGCGGCATATTGCAAAATCAGATAACGCCTGAGCAGGTGCCAGTTACTCCCATGATGACCGACCAAGGCATTCTTCTGGCTCCTCAGAAGGTGGCTCCCGCCAAGGCTGGCACTGTCTTGCCATATACAAAGACATCAAAGGATCGTGAGCCTCAGCCAACATCAGCGTCGGAACTGGCGCGGCTTAACAAAGAAGGCAAAATCAGCGAGACGGATTATATTGATCGGCTCTTAAAAACGCCAGGAACTACGATTAACGTCAATACGGGCGAACTCCAAAAGGCAACTGTAACTGACCTTGAAAAGAGGATCATTGACGCGAACGAAAGTCTGACCAAGCTGCAAGAAATCGACAAGATGTATGACCCAAATTTCCTGACATACGCCGGACGAGGCAAGGCGGCTGGCCTGAGCGTTCTCAATAAGGCGGGGGCGCTTGAGAAATCAGACTTCTTGAAGCGCAGGTCTGCATGGCATGGCGCGCAGAAACAGTGGTCATTGCTTGTGAGGAAGTTTATCACCGGCGTGGCTGGCGGCGAGAGGGAAATGCAGGAGATTATGGGGTCGCTTCCTAATCCCGACAAGGACAGCCCGATTGAATACCGCGCCAAATGGGGTTCACAGAGGGATATCTTGCGGACGACTATCCGGCTGCTTGATGAATTCCGGCAAATGGGAATCGAACCAACACCCGAACAGATGCGCCAAAAACTGATGGAAGCCAGCGTGCAAACGGGAAACGAAGATTTATATGCCGAATACGGACTTGAACAACCTTGACCGCGTAAAGCGCAACGTTGAGAAGATGGTGCGAAAGAATGCGCCTAAGGCCGATATTGACCGCTATATTTCTTCTGAGGGCGTGAGCGTCGAGCAGATACGGGCGCACAAGATGGCTCCCATACAATACTCCGACCCGTCAAGCGCGGAAGTAGGCGCAAGGCTTACAGACACATCCGGACCGACCTTTGGACAGGAATTAAAATCGGCGGCAAAAGCGGCTGGCCCGTATCTTCCTGCTACTGCTGCGACTGCCGGTTCAATTGCGCTTGCCCCTGAAACATCCGGCATGAGCCTGATACCCTTGCTTCTGAGAACGCTTCCAACTGTAACCGCTTTGGCTGGCGGCGGACAGGCGGCTAATTATCTTCTCAATCCTGAGAGTGCTCCTGAAACATCATTGGGGCGCGCTGGCGGTATTGCAAAGGCGGCTGTGGCACAGGGAGCCGCGCCAGAGGCAATAGGCGGAGCCGCTTATATTGGCGGCTCAAAACTATTAAAGCCAGTGGCGCAAGCAATCGGCGGGGGCATCCGCAAGGTCAAGAGCGCCCCAGAGCTGGAGCGCGGAGCGGCTAATGCAATTGACGTGATGCAGGACTACATGGGGCCGCGCAAGCCCAAGACGATTAGCGAAGCTTTGATTGGACGCGACCCATATCAGGTTGCTCTCACGCCCGGCCAGGCAACCACGAATCAGTTTGTTGACCTGATGGAAAATATATCGAGCGGCGGCCTGTTTGGCGGGAAACTCTATCGCTTCAAGCGACAACAGCAAGACCTTGGCGAAGAAGCGGCGCAATCCTTTGTGCAGTCATTGCGAAAGACAGATTACGACGCCGAACAATTGGGCGATTTTGCCACAGAAACGATACTGGGGGAAAAGAAGGCTTTTCATGCCACAATGCGGGGCAGATATAAAGAAGTCGATAACGCAACCAAAGATGCCATCGTAAATGTTGAATCACCTTATAACTGGCTCAAGGGTATCTCTGAGGGGCGCATTTCCCCGGAGATTGGCAGTAGCGCGACTGGCAAAAAAATCATTGACGCCATTGTGAACGATGAGGCTTTCGCATCGGGCAAAATCGGATTCATGCAGGCCGATGACTTGCGTTCGCGCATCATGAAAGAAGTTGAAGCGGCAAAGGCTGGAAACAGCAAGGACCCCGTTGTCGGCCTTGGAACCAAGCTGGTTCAAATGCTTGGCACACAAATGGATGTTGCGGCAAAAGGATTGCCGCCTGCCGCTAAAGACTACTACGAGGCCACCCGCCAACTCTACAAAGAGGGCGTCACTCCATTCAATAAAAAACTGGTGCGCCAAATTATGAAGATGGATGAGGCGGTCGCTGAGGACGTTGTGGAAAAAGTATTCAAGCCAACAACTTCTCGCAGAGAGCTTTCTTATGTAAAAGGCTTGGTCGGGGCGGACACATTCAGCGACATGACAGGCATATGGATGGAACGCGAGGTTGCAAAGGCGACAACCGGTGGAGTGCTTCAAGGAAAAGCGTTGGCCACTACCATAAAACGGATGAAGCTGAACGGAAACTTTGATGAGATATTTACACCCGAACAGGCCAAGCGGATAGAGGGAATTGTTGACTTTTTGACGCTCTCACAGGCCAAGCCGGGCGGAACCGGCCAGATGTGGATTCAGTTTGCACAGGCCGGAGCGGCTGGCGGAATAGCGACCGGGGCATATTTCACTGGCAACGAAAAGAAGGGGATAGCTGGCGGATTGCTGATTCTTGGAGGGCCAGCGATATTTGCGCGGATGCTCACAAAGCCGCAGACCGCTCGACTGCTCATTCATGGAATGAAACTGCCGAAAGGCTCTCCGCAGCTTGCCTCTCTTGTAATCAGGCTCAACCAGGAAATAGGTAGAATCGAAAAAGAATTGGAGCAACCTAAATGATAGGCATAGCTTTCGGGCAGTCTTATTCGGGGCAGTCATTCGGAGCGGTAGTCGCAAGCTCGAATACAAACCATATCAGCGCGTACTTCCAGTGGGGCGACCTTGAGCCGACAGAGGGCACCTATAACTGGACGGCGCTTGATGCTCTTGTGGCGCAGGCGGCTATTGCCGATGTGGATGTGCTGGTCGGCGTGAAAACGCAGAACTCATGGGGCGTGGCATATCCCGCCATACAGGGCGGCTCGATGCCGAATGACCTTGATACCTATTACGATTTTGTATATGAAATGGTTTTGCGAACGGACGGGGCGGTCAAGTACTGGACACGCGACTGGGAAGCGCACGGCAGCTCCGAAGATTACTGGTCTGGAACGCTCGCCGAATACGCTCAGATACAGGCGCAGTTTTATGCCGCTGTCAAGGCGGCGGACCCGACCGCAACCGTGATTCTGGGTGGGCATACGGGCGTGTTTACCGGCGAGGGCGTCCCAGTTGATGACGAGACGATGACTACGGTCATCACGAACTGCGGCGACTATTGCGACGCCATAGACGTGCGGCTGTACCGCGACTTCTACTCGATAGGGGACAGGCTCGACTGGTTTCAGGCTCTGACGGACAAGCCGATTTATTGCACAGAGAGCGGAGGGCCGACCCCGCAGGACTTCCCTATCCAGTTTTCGGCGACCAGGGCGATACTGGGCGGCGATGACCTCGTGGAGTTGTGGCAGGATGCGCTTGACAACTTCGATATTTTGCCCGAACAAATGCAGATGTTTTTATCTCCGGCGAGCGATGCGCTTGTGGCGAAACGCAACCGGATAGAAGGCCGGGACATCGTTTGCAGAACGATCCTTGCGCTTGAGGCCGGAATACAGGTCATTTGGTGGTGGAACCTGCAATCCACGACATTCGCACTGGGGCAGCATCCGATATTCGGAAACCTGAGGCTGACTGATTCCTCTCTCACTCCGCTGACGCCGTACCCCTATTACCAGGCGATGGCATCATGCCTGAGCACGGCCACGGCGATTGAGCGGGTGGCTGGCACAAACAGCGAAGTGTACCTCTACAAGATTACGAGGCCAAGTGACATTGTCTATGTCATATGGGAGCGGCGCGATTTGTGGGACGGAGAGGACTTGCCGGACACCACGTATCGGTTTGCGAGCACAGGGCGGCAGGTCAACTGCGTGAGC
>QZJY01000027.1 GCA_003597995.1 Dehalococcoidia bacterium | reverse complement strand
GAAAATCATGCCGACCCCCAGACCGAGGGCCACGGAGATGGCCGAATAGAGTATGCGGTTGCGCAGCTCTTTGAGGTGTGCCATGAAAGGAGCGCGGCCTTCGGCACCCGGCACTATCAGGGCGTCGTCAACCATTTTGTCTCCAGGTCAGGCTACTTTTCAGCATCATATTGGTTACTCGAAATCGTTGGCTGGCGCGGGAGAAGGAACGGGGTCGGGTTCGGGAGCGGGAGCGGGGGCCTCGTCCAGGGGCGCGTCTGCAGTCTCGGGGCTGCCGGCGACCGCCGCCGAGACCTCCTCGGCGCTCTTTTCGAGTTGAGCGGTAGCCTCGTTGACCCCGGCTGCAACCGTCTCGGAGACAGTTTTGGCCTGTATGTCGAGAGTCTCGGAAATCTCTTTGGCATTCTGCTCAAGACTGACGGCTGCGTCTTTGGTGCCGGCTTCCACAGTCTCGGAGACGGCTTTGGACTGGGCATCGAGGGTGGCCTTGAGGTCGGCCACGTCTTTTTCGAGGGATTTTTTGACCTCGATAAGGTCCTTCTTGAAGCCCGCAGCCTTGCCGTCCTCTTCATCATCGAGGTTGATGGCCTTGGATATCTGTCCGGTGAGGCCGGTGGTCACCTTCTGGAAATTGCGCACGAAACGGGCTGTCTTGCGCGCATACTCAGGCAGCTTATCGGGGCCGACCACGAGCAGGGCCACGATAAGGATGATGAGCAGCTCCCCCCAGCCGATATCCATGCCCAGGAAACTCAAGGCTTCATCTCCAATCCGGAACGGGTATCAAATCCAGCGGATTTATACTTCTTTACTGGTGGCTTTCTTGGTCTTGCGGCGGGGTTTGGCCTCCGCCACTTCCTCTTCCTCGGAGCCGCTCGAGCCCTCGCGGAAGCTGCGGATGGCCTTGCCGACGGAGCCGAATATCTGAGGCAGCTTGCCGGCGCCGAAGATGATGAAGACGATGACGAGGATAAGAACTAGCTCCAGTGGTCCCAGTTTGAAAGGCATTTACACTCTCCTTTTATAAATTAGTTCCTCTGCGCTCCCGGTGAGCGGAGGGGAAAAAGCGCAACTAAATTGAAATACTCCTCCGAGTCAAGAAGACGCCATAAATCCAGCGGCTTTTATTTCGTGATGCCGAACAAAAGCAAGCGAGCCTTTAAGCTTCGGCTGTTTTCTTGGCTGCCTTCTTGCGGGCCTTGGGGCGTGGTTTAGCCTCTTCCTCTTCGTCGTCAGTCTGCCCGGTCTTGAAGGCTTTCATCGTCTTACCGAGCGCGGAACCGATCTGCGGCAATTTGCCGACTCCGAAAATAAGCAAAACTATAACCAGAATAACGACGAGCTCTAAAGGCCCCAGTTTAAAAGGCATGATTAACTCCTTTTGGAACACGGTATGAAGGGAAGGAGGGATGAACGGGTTTGTTCCAGAGTGACATCGGTTTTCTAATCATAGATGACCAGCCTGTTATTGTCAACCGAATGACTACAATCGAGTGGAATTGCTTTGTTTCAATGAAGACATAGTACCACTTTACCAGCGCAGGGAACTTACGGGTGATTGCATTTAAGTGCTGGACAGTGAAGAATGTGATAGATAAGTCGGGAAAAATGTAGGTGAATGATGAAGTCTGAAGATAATGGCAAGAACAATTACGGCAACCCGGCCGATGTGATGCTTTTACTGGCCAAAGAGGCCGATGACGTGATAGCCCTGGCGAGCAAATCGGCCCGTCAGGAGGCCGAAGAAGAAACGGAGAAGCTGCTGCGTCAATACGAACAGAGGGCCAAGCAGATTGTTCTCAAGATACGCGAGGAAACCCGCTCCCGCGCCGACGAGATGGGGCCCGTTTCCGCGATGCTCTCATTCTGAGGGTTGAGGAGGCATCCACGGCGGCTCTGGATGAGACATTAAAGGGTGTCGGCATCAAGGCCGATGAGATAGTCAAACACATGCAAGAAGGCGTCAGGAAAGAGACTAGACAGGCGCTAGCAGAGAGCCTGATTGCTGGTGACGAACAGCCCGCGCGCCTGCAGCGTGAAGAAGAAAAGCCCGTGGCTAAAACCCAACAGCCGGCAGTTGAAGAAATCAGCTTGGTGAGCGGAGAGGGCGAACTGGCTCCCAAGGCCCCCGAAGATTTTGAAAAGTGGCTTGCAATAGGTGTGAGGGGTTAGCTTAACTTCTCAGTCCTGACCAGAGGCAGAATTCTTTCCACATCAGCACGGCGCGCCAGCGTCGTGCCCGGCATCAGCACAGCGGCCGTCCCCATGGCCACCGCCAGCCGGCAGGCATGTATGTATGAGTGATTCGCCACCCTCCAGTGCAATAGCCAGCCCGGCTACGGCCGAATCCCCCGCCCCCACCGTACTTACGGCAGTCACAGGAGGTGGGATGGCCTTGATTGTCTCGTACTTATCGGCTGCAATAAGACCGTCCTTGCCGAGCGAAATCACGGCTATCTCGACGCCCATGCGCACCACCTTATTTACAGCGTCCACCATGTCTTTTTCGGATGCCAGCGGCCTGCCGAGCAGTTCTTCGGCTTCGCGCTCGTTCGGCTTGATAAGGAATGGACGTGCTTTGATGCCCTCTTTGAGGTAGATGCCGGACGAGTCCAGGATAGTTTTTATACTGTGCCGGCGCGCCTTGCGGATAATGACGGCGTAAACATCCGCCGGAAGTCCGGGCGGCACCGAACCCCCGCAAACAAGGAGTTTCGGAGCAGGCTGCATCTCTCAGACGACGCCAGTCAGGTTGTTGACTTCCCGCATGCTGATACCTGGCCCGGGCGTGCTGATGCGGAACTGCCGGGCTGAATCGGTCTCGCTTATGATATAGCAACTGCGCGTCTCTTCGTTGATAGGGATAAACGAGAAAGGCACTCCCTCTTGCGCCAGCAGAGTCGTAAGAGTTATGCCTTCGTTGCCGCCGGCAAAACCGAAGGCCATAGTCTCGCTGCCCATCTCGTGCACGGCGCGCGAAACGTCCAGCCCCTTGCCTCCGGCATACTGAGTAATTGCCTGACTGCGGTTGGTCTCGTTCATCTCCAGGTGTGCCACCGAAATGTACTTGTCCAGGCAGGGATTCAGCGTGATAGTAGCTATCATGTGTTATCTTCGTAGGATGTATGCCAATCCGATGTGATTTCGGCCAGGTTCTGGGATGTCAGGCTCAGCTTTTTATACCAGGGAGCAGCGTATTGATGAGCGACTTCCGCCAGCTTCTTGAGCCTGTCCGCGGCAATAGTTGCCAGGAATTTACGCCGCACACTGCCGTCTGTCATGGCGATGGCTTCCTGCCAGACGGCGCGACCTGCCAGGAACCCGGAAGCCCCAGCGCGGCAGGCCAGCTCAACCTCTTTGATGAAGGGCTCGAAGCTGGTTCCGGCACTGAGGATAACCCAGGGTTTTTGCGACGCATTATTGAGTTCTTCGCAGGAACGTCTCAACTCTCTATCGTCACGCTGATGCGCCAGGTCGGCGGGAAACTCGGCCTTGAGCACGTCGATGGGCAGGGCTGTCATGTCTCTGGCCGTCTGGATAACTACGCTGCTCTTGATCTCCGCGAATTGTTTGGCGCTATTGACCTCTTCCCCGATGGGATAGCTGAGAGGTTCCACCAAGAAAGGGATATCGAATCGCTGGCACTCACGCGCCACCTCTCCCACCAGTTGAAGCTGTTTTTGCGCCAACTCCCTGAGGTCCGGGCGGTAATAGACCAGCATCTTGGCAGCGGAAGCCCCCATGCGCTTCAGTTTGGCTACGCTCCAGTTCTCAAGCAGCCGTGTCTTGCGGTACTGGCTGTCGCCCGTGTATCCGGTGGCCTCCAGGCTGACCAGCAGTCCGCAGGTTTTGGGGATGAGGCTGCGCGATATGCACTGCGTTGCTCCGTAAATGGGGTCGAGCAGTACTGCGCTGGCATAGGGAGCTAAAGCCTCGCATAAGTCCAGCTTGAAATCGGTCATCTCGCGGGGGCAATTGTCGGTACGCTCTGGCGCGCACAGCACGCTCTCCAGCGAGCCACGGTGGTCCATGGCGCACATGGTGAAGATGCCGTCCGCGCCGGCTATCTGCTGAAGGCCGCGTATCTTGCCGATGCTGAGTGCGTTCATAGCCTTGAATTCATTATGGGGTAAAGCGGGGCGTTAAGCAACTGCTGATGAGAGAGCGCATCCGCAATTCATTTTTACAGCGGAGCTATTTCGTGGTAAATTGTGCAAGAAATATATATTGATTTGTTGGGAATAGTCTCATGCCGACCAGGATAAAAAAAGCCTCCAATATCGGTTTCTGCATGGGCGTGCGCCGCGCCATCGATATCATTACCGATGTGGCCGATAAGCAGGGCGGCGTGGAGACACTGGGCGCTCTGGTGCACAACCAGCAGGTGCTGAAAAAGCTGGCCGAGCACGGAGTCAGCATCGTCGACAATGTCTCCGATATTAAAGGCAAAACCGTGGTTGTCAGCGCGCACGGCGTCGGCCCCAGAGTTACCGAGGAGATCGAATCCCGCGGGCTGACTGCCATCGATACCACATGCCCCTTCGTCAAGCGCGCCCAGGTGGCTGCCCGCAAACTGGCGGACGCGGGTTTTTACACCGTTGTTTTCGGCGACGTGGATCATCCGGAGGTCAAAGGCATATTGGGCTGGGCTGACGGCAAGGGCATGGCGACGCTGGACGCCCGCGACCTTAGTAAACTGGAGGAGCTCCCGCGCAAGCTGGGACTTCTCTCACAGACCACGCAGATACCGAAGGCCTTTTCGCGCTTCGTCAAGGATGTCATCGACATAGCGCTGGTGAAGGACGCCGAGATACGCGTCATCGATACGCTGTGCCACGACATACGCCGCAGACAAGCCGACACACTCAAGATGGCCAAAGACTCGGATATAGTTTTCGTCATCGGCGGGCGCAACAGCGCCAACACCAAGCACCTCTTCGAGCTGTGCTCCACGGTAGCGGATACGCGCCTGATTGAAACGGCAGCTGAGATAGACCCGGCCTGGCTCAAGAACAAGCAAAAAATTGGCGTAACGGCGGGGGCTTCTACAGACGACGAGACCATCGACGACGTGATGGCCCGCCTGCGCGACGTGACGGGGGAGTGAAAAAACCCTCGGCGGGCAGCTTTTAGTGAATAGGCCTACCTTACTCTTATATCTCCCACGAAGGTGAAGAATTGACAATAATTCCTCTCTCCTTGGAAAGGAGAGATAAGAGAGAGATTCTTTCGGCCAAAACACAAACAGCATCTGGAAAAATCCCCCTTAGTCCCCCTTTCCCAAAGGGGGAGTTTGACTCCCCGCGTTGCCGACCTAACGAGTCCTGTGTTACACTTTTCTATTGAAGGAGCATTATGAAAAAGCGTGTTTTTTCGGGCGTTCGCCCCACCGGACGCCTGCATATAGGCAACTATCTGGGGGCGGTCAAGAACTATGTCGCCCTGCAGGACGAATACGACTGTGTCTACTGTATCGTGGACCTGCATGCCCTTACTACTCTGGAGGAAACGAGCCAGCTCCAGGAGAACATCTACGAAGCGCTGCTAGACCTGCTGGCTGCCGGGCTGGACCCCAAAAAGAGCATCATCTTCGTGCAGTCTCACGTGCCGGAGGTGACCGAGCTCTTTACGCTCTTGGGCATGGTCACGCCGCTCGGCTGGTTGCTGCGCGTGCCCACCTTCAAGGAGAAGGTCAGGATGCACCCGCACAACGTGAACTACGGGCTGGTGGGTTATCCCGTGCTGCAGGCGGCCGATATTCTGCTTTACCGGGCGGATGTCGTGCCGGTGGGCGAGGACCAGTTGCCGCATCTCGAGCTGACCCGTGAGATTGTGCGCCGCTTTAACGAGCATTTCGGCGAGACCTTCGCCGAGCCCCAGGCCAAGCTGACTAGCTTCCCGCTGGTGGTGGGGCTGGACGGCAAAGACAAGATGAGCAAGTCGCTGGGCAACCACATAGAGCTGGCGGCCACGGCGGAAGAGACCACCAGAAAGGTGATGTCGGCGGTGACCGACCCCGCCCGCAAGTTACGCTCCGACCTGGGACACCCCGAAGTGTGCAATGTCTACAAGCTGCGCAAGAATTTCGAACCTTCGATAGTGGACACTCTGGCCGAGAATTGCCGCTCCGCTAAAATCGGCTGCGTGGACTGCAAGAAAGCCCTGGCGGAAGCCATCAATCGCGACCTGGCCCCCCTGCGCGCGCGGAGAGCTGAACTCGCGGCCCGCCCTGAATACGTGCGCGAGGTTATGACGGACGGCGCGAAACGGGCTCAGGTCATTGCCAGACAAACGCTGGCCGAAGTTAAACAAAAGATGAGGCTGGTCTAATTTTAATCCTCCTCTCCCTCGATGGGAGAGGATAGAGGTGAGGGTGAGACTTGTGTCTCTAAACCCTACCCCTCACTCCTGTCTCTCCCGCAAGGGGAGAGAAGATGCTGTTTTCTTCCTCGGAGGAAAAACGCAGGAGGTGTGCTCATGGAAGCCCTTGATGCCATTCTCAGCCGGCGCAGCGTCCGCCGTTACACTGATAAACTGGTACCCCCGGAGACAGTGCGTATTCTGCTCGAAGCCGGCATGGCTGCTCCCTCGGCTAACAACAAACAGCCCTGGCATTTCGTCGTTATCACCGAACGCTCCATTCTCGATGCCATCCCCAATTTCCATCCCTATTCCCGCATGTTGCTCGAAGCCCCGCTGGCCGTTCTCGTGTGCGGGGATACCAGTTTAGAAACACGCCCGGGCTATATGGCGCAGAACCTGTCGGCGGCCGTGGAGAATATCCTTATCGCGGTTCAAGGGCTGGGGCTGGGGGCGGTGTGGCTGGGCGTTTATCCCCGCGAGGAGCGCATGGCGGGAATGAAAGAGTTGCTCAAGATACCCGAGGGTTTTATCCCCTTTGCTCTTATCTCCATTGGCTACCCGGCGGAAGAGTTACCATCGGCGCAAAGATACTCGGAGACTAGAGTACACCATAACGGATGGTAAACAAAAAGAGCGGAGATTGTCGGTAGTGGGTCAATTTGAATCCCATTGGTAGAGACTTGCTCTAAATAAACTGTCACTCTATTGGGATATAGAGGAAATAGTACAGTTAATTGATTTACCTAAGACTGTCCTTCAATGTGTTTAGCCTGTTGCACTGTTAGGTGAGGCTCTGTTCGCGCAAAGACATGGCTGTCAACTATTACCATGTGGTCACTGACATTCAAATCAACAATTGCTGATTTGATGAAATGGTGGTTATTTATAGTATCTGCCCATTTACTAACCGTCGACTCGTCCCGGATTATGTTCATACGTGAAAGCTTGGTTCGTGTACCCATACATACCCCCTTCTTTTTAGAATCACAGCCACTTGTATTGGGTCTCCACAAGCGGCTTGCCCAATCTCATAAGTAGAATATCCTATGGTCGTTTTTAAGATGTGTTCCGTGAATCCAATTGCATCTTGAATAGGCATTGAATCAAATATCACTGGCGT
Source organism: Dehalococcoidia bacterium (assembly GCA_003597995.1). Classification (NCBI taxonomy): domain Bacteria; kingdom Bacillati; phylum Chloroflexota; class Dehalococcoidia; species Dehalococcoidia bacterium. The sequence continues at coordinate 2,748 of QZJY01000027.1, read as the reverse complement.
GGCGAATTGTGTTTTCACTTGCTCGACTAGTTGTGCAGAGACTCCAGCTTTAGTTAGAACATCGGCGATGCGTTGGTCGAAACCAAAGTACAAACGTGAGAAGGGTATCTCAATTCCTCTCCAACTAGCCCCAAAGTCTCCCGTCCCTCGTACAACATTAATTGTTGATCCTGGAAACTTTACCTCCCATAGTTCAGGTAGAGGGGTTTGATCCGAATAACCTCCTACAAAGAATCCCAAGATTGGCAAGTTAGGTGTTGGCGCAGGGCTTGGAGGTACAGGATTAGGGGCAGGAGTCGTCGTAGGAACAGGTGGAATAACCGGGGCGGGCGTTGGTGGAAAGGCAGTGGCATAATGTTTCTGGACAAAAGCTGCCAATCCTTGTGCTATGGATTGGATAGTTGTCTTAGAAGTCACTTGGCTTTGAAAATCAGATACTATCCCACCTACGGAAAGCGGGCCAACGTTCCCAGCTCCCCAAGTAGCGATGGCTATTGGGAGATTCCCTAATTGAAAAAGCTTGGTAGCATTGCTGTATCCCTTGAGAACTTGAGTAGTGCCATTTGCACCAGCACCGACTATAGTAGTCATACTATCAGTACCGAGAACTAAACAGTCTCTAGACTTAACAGCGGCAACAATTGTCATAGCTTAAATATTATACATTATGTGTCAAATAGACCCACTACCAGATTGTCTCCGCTCTTGATTTTTGGCGTAATAAAATACATCAAGTTCTGTGCTTGTTCACAAAGCGCCTGATGCGCACCAGCGCCTCTTCCAACTCCGGCAGCGAGGTGGCATAGCAGCAGCGCACGAATCCCTCGCCGCAGGCGCCGAAGGCGGTGCCCGGCACCACCGCCACCTTTTCTTCCTGGAGCAGCTTTTCAGCGAATATCTCGGAACTCATGCCGGATATGGTTATATTGGGGAAGGCGTAGAAAGCCCCCTTGGGCTCGAAGCAGGAAAAGCCGATGTCGCGCAAGCCCTTGACTATCAACTTGCGCCTGCGGTTGTAGTCGGCCACCATCTCCAACACGCTTTCCTCTCCGCCGCGCAGGGCTTCGAGGGCAGCCACTTGCGCCATGGTGGGGGCGCACATGATGGTGTACTGGTGTATCTTGGTCATGGCGGCGATTATCTCCCTGGGGCCGGCGGCATACCCGATGCGCCAGCCCGTCATGGCATAGGCCTTGGAGAATCCGCCCAGCAGGACGGTCCGCTCCTGCATTCCGGGTAACGCGGCGAAACAGGTATGCTCGATGCCGTAAACCAGCCGCGAATAAATCTCATCGGACATCACCAGCAGGTCGTGTCTGCGGGCTACTTCGGCTACTGCCTCCAACTTCTCTCTGGGCATGACCGCGCCGGTAGGGTTGGCCGGGTATCCGCTCAGAATGGCCCTGGTGCGCGGGGTGATAGCGGCTTCGATGTCGGCGGCGTCTATTTCGAAATTGGAGGCTTCAACCGTGGGTATCATGACAGGCTCACCGGCCGAAAGCGAAACCGAGGCGGGGTAAGCCACATAACAGGGCGCTGGCATGATGACCTGGTCTCCGGGGTCGATGGTGGCGCGCATGGCCAGGTCGAGGGCTTCGCTTACGCCGATGGTGATAAGTATTTCCGTAGCCGGGTCGTATTTCAGCCCGTATCTCTGTTCAAGGTGGCGGGACAGTTCCTGACGCAACTCCGGCGTGCCCAGGTTGGAGGTATACATGGTGCGGCCCTGTTCCAGGGAATAAATGGCGGCCTCGCGCATGCGCCAGGGCGTGGCGTAGTCCGGTTCGCCCACGCCCAGCGAAATGACCCCATCCATGGAGGCCAGCAGGTCGAAAAACTTGCGGATGCCGGAGGGCGCGATGCTGTCAGCCCTCTGCGAGACACGGCTCCTTTTCTCGGTTTTTATAGGACGTATCGTTGTCATGGACGGGTCTCGTTAAAGGATTACCGCCTGGCGCTTAACTTCTTCTTTACCGGCCATTATTTCGCCGTCTTCTTTATAGCGTTTGAGCACGAAGTGGGTGGTGGTGCCGGTCACTCCCTCGACTGGAGCCAGCTTGCGCGTGACGAACTCGGCCACTTCCTGCATAGACTTGCCCTCTACCAGCACGGCCAGGTCGTAGGTGCCCGACATAAGATAGACCGTCCGTGCCTCATCGAAGCGGTAGATGCGCTCGGCGATGGCGTCGAAACCCACATCGCGCTGGGGCGTTATCTTGACCTCGATGAGCGCCCAGACATGTTCGTTGCCCACCTTGTCCCAGTTGATGAGGGCTTTGTATTTGACGATGGCGCGCTCGTCTTCAGCCTGCTTGATAGCCTTGCCGACCTCATCCGCGGTGGAGCCGGTCATGGCAGCAATCTGCCCAGGGGTGAGTTTGCCGTCCCTTTCCAGTATCTTGAGGATTTCCTTGTTGAACATATAAGTCACCTCGTTCTGGAGAATAGAGCCACCATTATAGCAGAACTTTGTCAGCTTTGTGCAACGTGGAAGCCTTTCATTCTGAGTCCGCCCCAAGCGGGCGAAGAATCTGGCGCGAATATTCTCTTCTCCCTCGACGGGAGAGGATTGAGGTGAGGGTGAGACTTAAGGCGATAATTCTACCCCTCACTCCTGTCTCTCCCCCAAGGGGAGAGAAGATAGGACGGGCTGCAAAAGTTCAGAAACATATTGGACTCTCTGGGAGGTGAAGATGGGGAGTCCGGATGAAGCAAATCTATGTAGAAAGTTATTACCGGAGCGGCTAT
>QZJY01000026.1 GCA_003597995.1 Dehalococcoidia bacterium | reverse complement strand
CGCCGCTTGCGGCGAATCCGGTAAATATATCCAGATTCACAAAGATCAACTAAGATTATTGTGATACCCCGACGCTTGCGTCGGGGAGAATGTCATTTTCCGGACTTCAGAAAAAGAGGGAAAGGCGACGAGCGGATTCGAACCGCTGATGGGGGTTTTGCAGACCCCTGCCTTGCCACTTGGCTACGTCGCCAGACACCCGTGGGGTAGCTAATAGCATAATCTGTGCAGGCGTAAAAGTCAACGCCAAAAAGACAAAATACGGCTCATTCTTGCCCGGCATTTGGAGAGCCGGAAAGTTTGCTGTGAGGTCAGTTCCGCGGCTGAGTCGAATCGCAAAAGCTAATGCGGAGATGCTGAAAAGCGAGAGGAAAGGCCGTAGCCTGGTGAGGGATTATGGAGCGGAAGACGAGACTCGAACTCGCGACCTTCTCCTTGGCAAGGAGACGTTCTACCACTGAACTACTTCCGCGTTCTAACTGATTGGTGCCGAGAGAGAGATTTGAACTCTCACGAGATTTAACTCTCACTAGCCCCTCAAGCTAGCGTGTCTGCCATTCCACCATCTCGGCCGCTGGCAGGAGTGGAAGGACTCGAACCCTCGACCGGCGGTTTTGGAGACCGCTGCTCTACCAACTGAGCTACACTCCTAGCTCAATCAATGATAGCACAAATTGTTAAATAAATTAACTGCCTTAATACCGGCAGCAGGAGATATATTACTGGCTTAACCCTCTTTCTGTCAAGCCTGATAATGCGCTTTTTGCTTCCCGAAGGTGAAGGAAAACCAATAGGATATCATCCAGGGTGTGGACAACGACTAAATGGCCCTAAAATAGGTTATGTAATATAAAATCGTCGCGCTTCCACGGGTAGTGATGTTGGCGATATCAAGGGAGTTACCCGGGTATAGAGGGATGACTGGACAACTGCCTAGCCATGTATTGACAGGCTGTCAGGGGGCAAATAGAATGAGAAGCAGAAAGAGGTGACAATTTGTATCAGAAAACGATTTTAGACAACGGTTTACGCATCATCAGCGAGACCATGCCTCAAACTCACTCCGCCTCCATCTGTATATTCGTGGGAGTGGGCTCGCGCTACGAGACCAATGCCCGGGCTGGCATTTCGCATTTCGTGGAGCACGGGCTTTTTCGGGGGACGCAAAAACGGCCTACTTCGCGTGACATCTCCGAAGCCATTGAGGGTGTCGGAGGAGTCCTCAACGGCGGCACCGACCGCGAGAGCACTGTTTACTGGTGCAAGGTGGCACGTCCACACTTTGAGATGGCCCTCGACGTTCTGAGCGACATGCTGCTCAATTCCAGGTTCGAGACTGAAGATATTGAAAAAGAGCGCCAGGTCATCATCGAAGAAATCAATATGAGCTATGACTCCCCGTCTTCCAAGGTGGGGCTTATTATAGAAAAACTGCTGTGGCCCGCAGACCCGCTGGGGCGCGACATCGCCGGAACAAAGAAATCCGTGTCGTGCATCCGGCGGACGGACCTGCTGGAATATATCCGGAAGCAGTACATACCCGCCAAGACCGTCGTGTCCATCGCAGGAAACGTGGAACATAAAGAGGCGGTGGCGGCGGTTAAAAAATGCCTCGGCGGCTGGACAGGGGCTGGACAACGTCCGGGGCACAGGGGTTTCCGCGAACACCAAGCGTCAAGAGTCGGAATAGAAACCCGTGACATCGAACAGACTCACATGTGCCTCGCCTTGCCGGGCTTGTCGCTGTTCGACCCGCAGCGCTTTACCCTGGACATGATGAACGTCATCCTGGGCGAAGGCATGAGCAGCCGCCTTTTTTGCGAGGTGAGAGATAAGCTCGGGCTGGCTTACAGCGTGCAGAGTTATGTCGACCACCTTAAGGACACGGGTTCGTTGATAGTATATGCCGGCGTTGACACCTCCAAAGCGAGGCTGGCGCTGGCGGCCATCATCAAAGAACTCATGCGCTTCAAGGAAGAGACTATTTCTCCGCCCGAACTCAGCAAAGCTAAGGAAATGTCCAAGGGGCAACTCGCTCTGCGGCTGGAAGACAGCCGGCACGTGGCGGGCTGGCTTGGCGGGCAGGAGACTTTGACTGGACGTATTCTTACGCTCGATGATGTCAACGAGATAGTCGATAGCGTTAAGGCAGAGGATATTAAGCATCTGGCACACAACCTCATCAACAGGTCGAAGATGCGGTTGGCAGTGGTGGGTCCGTTACAAAAACCCGAACAGCTAAGTAAGTTGATTGAGGCTGATTAAATTAATAATGTTATGTCATGTAACTGGGACCATTGTATCTTAGTCATAAAATAGGTTTGAATATAACTCAAGCGAGTTGGCCTCTCAAAAGATAAAAGAGACCCTCGACATTTGTCGAGGGTCTCTTGAGTTTTGTCCAGAGGTATTGTCGGGAGCTTTGCTCTAGTACATGTCTCCCATACCGCCGCCCATTCCACCCATGCCGCCGCCCGCGGGCGCCCCCTTCTCTTTTTCAGGGATATCGGCGATGAGGGATTCGGTCACCAGGACCATGCTGGCGATGCTGGCGGCGTTGACCAGCGCGCTGCGCACGACCTTGGTGGGGTCAATGATACCCATTTCCACCATGTTGCCGAACTTGTCGGTCTCGGCATTGTAGCCGGCGCCTTTGACACCCTTCTTGACAGTGTCAACGATGACGGCGCCGTCTCGGCCGGCATTGATGGCAATCCAGCGAATAGGCTCTTCAACGGCCTTGCGGATTATGTTAACTCCGGTGAGCTCATCTCCTGAAACAGTCAGCTTGTCCAGGGCCGGCAGAGCATTGAGAAGACCGATGCCGCCGCCTGGCAGGATGCCCTCTTCGACGGCAGCGCGGGTCGCGGATAAAGCGTCCTCTACGCGGTGCTTCTTCTCTTTCATCTCGGTTTCGGTGGCGGCGCCCACCTTGATGACAGCCACACCGCCGGCCATGCGCGCCATGCGCTCCTGCAGCTTCTCGCGGTCGAAGTCCGACTCGGTCTCTTCGATTTGGGATTTGAGCTGCTTGATGCGGTCTTTGATTTCCTTGGCGGCGCCTTTGCCTTCGATGATAGTGGTCTTGTCCTTATCTACCTCTACGCGGCGGGCGCGGCCCAGGTCTTCTGCGGTGATGGAATCGAGCTTGCGGCCGACATCCTCGGAGATGACTTTGCCGCCGGTGAGGATGGCGATGTCTTCCAGCATAGCCTTGCGGCGGTCGCCGAAACCGGGGGCCTTGACAGCTATGACATTGAGTGTCCCGCGCAGCTTGTTGACTACCAGCGTGGCCAGCGCCTCGCCGTCAACGTCGTCGGCGATGATGAGCAGGTTCTTGGTAGCCTGCAGTATGCGCTCCAGCGACGGCAGAATTTCCTGTATGGATGAAATCTTCTTGTCGGTAATGAGTATCATGGGGTCTTCGAGGTTGGCTTCCATGCGGGCGGTGTCGGTCACGAAATAGGCAGACACGTAGCCCCGGTCGAACTGCATCCCCTCTACATACTCGGTCTCGAATTTGGTCCCCTTGGACTCTTCGATAGTGATGACGCCGTCCTTGCCCACCTTTTCCATGACGGAGGCGATGAGATTGCCGATTTCGTTGTCCTTGGCGGTGATGGTGGCTACCTGGACGATCTGTTCCTTCCCCTTGACAGGGGTGGACGCGCGCTTGAGTTCGTCAACTACGGCAGCAGTGGCTTTCTCGATGCCGTGTTTGAGAGCTAGGGGCTCAGCGCCGGCGGCGATGTTCTTGAAGCCCTCGCTGATGATGGCCCAGGCCAGAATGGTGGATGTGGTGGTGCCGTCACCGGCGGCGTCATTGGTCTTGGAAGAGGCTTCTTTGACCAATTGCACGCCCATGTTCTCGAAGGCATCGGGCAGTTCTATTTCCTTGGCGATAGTCACGCCGTCGTCAATGATGGTGGGAGCCCCCCACTTCTTGTCCAGGGCTACCGGATGTCCCTTGGGGCCGAGGGTCACACGGACCGCGGCCGCCAGTACGTCCACGCCCTTTTTAAGGGCGCGCCTTGCTTCTTCACCGAAAATTATCTGTTTTGCCATGCTTATTCTCCTTTACTTGGCTTTCTTGGCCAGAATATCGCTTTCACGCAGGATGATCAGGTCCTCGCCATCGAGTTTAATCTCGGTGCCTCCGTATTTGGCGTAGAGGACGATGTCCCCGACCTTGATTTCCATGGGGATGTGCTCGCCCTTGTCAGAGCGTTTGCCCATCCCTACTGCCAGCACCTCGCCCTCCTGGGGTTTTTCCTTGACGGTGTCCGGGAGGACGATACCACCTCTGGACACTTCCTCTCTGGCCATGGGCTTGACCAGGACCCGTTCGCCCAACGGTTGAATTTTAGATACCATGCTTGAACCTCCTTATTTTTTCTGTCTTCTTTGTGGTCTATAAAAATGTTAGCAATCTCGGGGGGAGACTGCTAACTCTATAATAACCGAATTTGGCTGAAGCCGCAACTGATATGGAGGAAGGTTAAACAAGGTTAGAAACAAATAGGGGAAATGAGACATGTAAAACCTTGATTATCTCTTGCAATCTCACAATTGCTAACTCAGAATAGCCTGAGGCCAGGTATTACGTCCATATCCAAGCCGTCTGATTTCCCGGTTTGGAGCCTGAAGTAGCCGCAGGCGGCCACCATGGCGGCGTTATCGGTGCAAAGTACAGGTTCCGGAATCAATACAGGCATGGGTGATTCCTGGCTGAGGCGCTGGCGCAGCAGGCGGTTGGAGGCCACGCCGCCTGACATAAGGATTTGTTTGACACCGTGCTCTTTCGCGGCTGCGATGGTCTTGACCGCCAGGATGGACACAACGGCTTCCTGAAAACTGGCGGCAGCGTCGTTCGCGTTGCTGATTTTATCATCCTCCACCATGCGGTAGAGGGCTGTTTTGATGCCGCTGAAGCTAAAATCATGCGTGCCCGCAAGCCAGGCATGTGGAAGGTCTAGACAGGGCTTGCCATTCTGTGAGGCTCTGTCTATAGCCGGACCGCCGGGATAACCCAGCCCCAGTATGCGCGCCGCCTTGTCGAAAGCCTCGCCGGCGGCGTCATCCCGGGTTTTCCCCAGCAGGGTATAGTCGCCGTGGCCGCGCATCAGCACGAGGTCGGTATGCCCGCCGGAGACTATTAGACATAACAATGGGAATTCAGGCCGGGTAGTTCCCAGCCAGTTGGCATAAATGTGCGCTTCGAGGTGGTTGATTCCCATGAGCCTGATGCCTTGCGCAAATGCGACAGCCTTGGCGGCGCTCACACCGACGAGCAATGACCCCGCCAGCCCCGGCCCGTGCGTCACGGCGATGGCGTCAATGTCTTGCCAGGTTGTCAATGCCTTGTCCATAGCCTGGCGAATGATGGGGACGATAGCCAGCAGGTGCTGTCGCGAGGCCACCTCGGGCACCACACCTCCATATCGTGCGTGGATATCCACCTGTGAAGCTATCTCGTTGGACAATATGCGGACGCCGTCCTCGACGACTGCCGCCGCCGTTTCATCGCAGGAGCTTTCGACCCCCAGTATCTTCACAATGTGGCATTATAACACACGGGCCATTCAAAGAGTCGTTGAGCGCCTCACCGACGCTGTTTGACTCCGCTATGCTGTAATGTTAGCATAGCCGGGCACCGGACAGGGGGATGGACATGTCGCGCTCAAGCAGAATCGTGGCCCTAATAATCGCGATTGCCTTTGTAGCAGTCGGCATGATTTTTATGATTCAAAGGATCGGCGCCATAATCGGCTGGGATAAAGCCTCGAGCGGCTGGCCGGTCATAGTACTTCTGGTCGGGCTGATTCTGTTAGTCGCTTTTCTCGTCTACATATCGATACGAAACAAGCTGAATCGTTGACATAACAATATTTACCACAAGGCCTTATTCCTCGTTGTTTGCCCGCATTATCACGACTCTTCAGCCACGTCTATGATTGAAATGATGTTGTTGCTTTTGACACTCCGCCTAGCCGATGTTATCATGGGAAACTGGGTGATTGGTGCCCATACATAGTGAGGTGATTTTATGCCCGCCGTGTTTTATCTCTATTTAGCGCTTCTCTTTTTTTGTGTTGTTCTATACGCTTTTTTCAATAGCGCCGAGACTGCTTATGTCTCTCTGGAAAGATACCGCCTGCAGAGCATGGTAGATAGCAAGGTAAAGGGAGCCAGCCGTGTCGCCAAACTGCTGGAGAAACCGGAGCGCCTGCTTTCCACTATCCTTACCGGCCAAAACCTTATGGCCACTGCCGCTACCGCGCTTGGTACGCTTATGGCCATCTCGATTTGGGGTGACGAGCAGGGGGCTCTATTCGCTACTCTCATCATGACATTTATCCTGCTCATTTTTGGAGAGGCAACTCCCAAAACTTTTGCCGTGCGTAACCGCGAACGCCTTTCCATCCTTTTTGTAGGCCCGACACAATTTTTGACTTGGCTATTCAGACCGCTCGTGGTCGTGTTGAGTTGGATTTCCAACGCTTTCAGCAGGCTGGTCGGCGGACAAACCGAGCGCACCACCCTGGTCAGGCCAGAAGACATCGAAAGCATGATAAACGTGGGGCACAAAGAGGGCACGGTTGAAAAGAACGAAGCCGAGATGCTGCACAACGTTTTCGATTTCGGAGACCGGCCCGTGCGCGAGGTACTGGTGCCGCGTCCGGAAGTGGTCAGCGTGCCCAGGGGAACCAGCCTTTCCGATTTTTTTGCAACCTACTCCGAGTCTCCCAAATCGCGCTACCCGGTTTACGAAGAAAGCATGGACAATGTCATAGGTACCCTGTCCACTAAAGATGTGCTCATGGCTATCGCCCGGGATGGCATTACCAAGGAGAGCCATATAGATGATCTGGTGCGGCCGGCTTACTTCGCGCCGGAGACCAAGCGCATCAGCGACCTTTTTCAAGACATGCGCGATAAAAACTATCACATGGGCATCATCGTCGATGAATACGGCGGCACGGCAGGCATCGTCAGCCTGAGCCGCCTCATGGAGGAGATTTTTGGTCCCGTAGGTGATGAATTGGGGGCTGCGGAGAAGGAATTTGAGTTGATAAACGAGCATACCTTCCAGGTGGACGGAGGCATGCGCATCGAAGAAGCCAATACCGAGATCGGCCTCAGCCTGCCTGAAGGGGAATACGAGACGGTGGCGGGTTTCATCCTGCACCTCATGGGACGCATCCCCAAACAGGGACAGCAGCTCAAATATCGCGACCTGAAAATCGTAATCACCAAGATGAAGGGCCACAAGATCGAAGAGGTCCTCATCACCAGGGAGAAGGCGCAGAAGGATGAACCGTCTAAGAGTCCGCTTTAAGCGCGGCGAAGAGATAAAGTTTATCTCTCACCTAGACCTGATAAGGGTATGGCAGCGCGTCTTTCGCCGGGCGGGAGTGATGCTGGCTTACAGTGAGGGTTTCAACCCACACCCGCGCCTTTCGCTGGCCGCGCCTCTGGCGCTGGGCGTAACCGGTGAGGCGGAGCTTATGGATGTCTATACTGTCCAGCCCTTGTCCAATCATGCCTTCACCGCCATGGTCGGTCCGCAACTTCCTCAAGGCCTGGAAATCGCCCAGGTCTTTCCCATGCCTCTCGAAGCCCCGACGCTGCAGGCTCAGATGAGATTTGCCGAGTATGAAGTCAGAGTGGCCGCACCTGACATCGACAGGCTGAAGTGCGCGATTGACAGCCTGATGGCGAGCGAGAGCCTTCCCTGGCAGCACCAGCGTGATACAGGCGTTAAGTCGTACGACCTGCGCAAGCTGATTGAGAGCGTATGGCTCGTGTCCCATGAGAATGATTTTGCCACCCTGGGTATGAAACTGCGCTGCGACAGCTCTGGGGCGGGACGGCCGGAGCAGGTGTCCAAAGCCCTGGGCCTGGACACCCCGCTCTCCATTCACCGCACGAAACTCATCCTGCAGGCAGGTTAACTTTTGGATAATGTTGCGTCCTCTGAACCCGTTCTTGATGCCGCAAGACAAGCCCAGGCACGCCGTTACGCCAGGACGAAGCGCTATCTGTCACTGGTAGACTACCTGCTGGGCGGCTTTTTGCTGGTGGCGCTGCTGGCGAGCGGGCTCTCGAGCCGCCTGATTGATTTTCTAGCCCTGTCTAGCGTGGCGGGAGCACTGATTTACTTCCTTGTCCTGACAGCAGCCTATGCTTTGATTACAGCGCCTCTGGACTATTATTCAGGTCTGGTGCTGCCCCGCCGCTATGGTCTTTCACGTCAAACGCTCGTAAACTGGCTGGGAGACCACCTTAAAACGGCCGGCCTGGGGCTGTTTTTAGGTTCGGGCTTGGTATCGATGGCATACTGGCTGCTCTCCTTCACGCCGGAGTGGTGGTGGCTGTGGGGCTGGGTAGCAGTCATGCTTATCAGCCTGGTGCTGAGCGTCCTTGCCCCGGTTATTATTCTCCCCATGTTTTTCAAAACAAAACCGCTGGCAGATGGTGAAATCAAGGCACGTTTAGAAAAACTGGCTCAGGCGGCCCGGGTCAAGGTCAGGGGCATTTACACCGTCGAGTTCAGCGCCAAGAATACCACCGCCAACGCGGCGCTCATGGGAGCGGGAGCCACCCGGCGCATACTGCTGAGCGATACCTTGCTGGATAAATACACGCCGCCTGAAATAACGGTTATCATGGCCCACGAAATGGGGCACCAGCGCCACCGCGACATGCTGAGGTTGTTTATTTTTCAGGGACTGGTCATGCTGGCGTCATTTTTTGGGGCGGCTCTCGTCTTCAAGGCTTTAACGGAGAGTCTTGGGTTCAAGGACGTCTCGGACGCCGCAGCCCTGCCGCTTCTCATTCTCGTGTTCGGGCTGATGGGGCTGGTCATGACACCCTTGACAGCTTTTTTCACGCGCAGGGTCGAGTCTCAGGCCGACTTTTTCGCTATTACGCTCACCGGCGACTCGGACTCCTTTATTAGCGCCATGGCCAAACTGACCGACCAGAACCTGGCGGAAGGAACGCCTCCGCGCTGGGTAGAGGTTTTACTGGACGACCATCCGAGCTACCGCCAGCGCGTGGCAATGGCCCAAAGGTTCAAAGCAACCCAATTGTCCGCTAACTCCTCCTGAGCATCCGTATTTATCCCTGCTATAATAGGGGCTGCCATGTCCGATGATATTAGGCTTGGAATAATCCGTTTTTTTCAGAATCATAATCTGACCGGCTCGAAACTGGTGGTAGCCGTTTCGGGCGGCCCGGATTCTGTGTGCCTTTTACACCTGCTGTCTACCCTCAAAGACGAACTCGGTCTGACACTGCATATCGCCCACCTCGACCACCATTTGCGTGGTGAAGAATCTCGGGCGGACGCTGAATATGTCCGGGGACTGGCTGGCAGTCTGCATATTCCTGTCACCATTGGACAGGGTGATGTCAAAGCTTTTCAAAAAGTCAATAAAATGACGCTGGAAGAGGCGGCACGCGAGGTGCGTTACTTATTTCTCGCCGACGTTTGCGAGAAGATTGGCACTCACTATATCGTCACCGGGCACACGCAGAACGACAATGTCGAGACCATCCTGCTGCACATCGTGAGGGGCAGCGGCACGCGCGGTCTCGTCGGTCTCAGACCTTTGACACCCAAGACAATCGGTGACAGGGGACTTGTCATCGTCCGTCCGATGCTTGACATAACAAGAGAAGAAACGATTGACTATTGTCAGCAGATGAGACTTGAACCGAGGACCGATTCCTCCAACTTCGAGCTTTCGCCCCTGCGCAACAAAATCCGCTTAAAACTTCTGCCGTTGCTCACGGATTACAACTCGAATATCTCTGAGGCTTTATTACGCCTGTCATCTTCCGCTGCAGATGAACTGGAGTATCTCGATGGTCAAGTCGCAGAACTTTGGAACAAAGTGGTTACGAGAGATGGCGAGGTTATTACCCTTGACAGAGAGGGGCTGCAAAATGTCCACCCGGCCCTCAAGCGACACCTGCTGAGGACCTGTCTCGAACAGTTGCCGGGCGGTCTCAAAGACATCGAATCGCGCCACATCGAAGATATGCTGTCACTCATGGACAAACCTTCTGGCCGCCGCATCGATTTGCCTTACGGACTGGTTTTCATGGCGGGGTATGACACTCTCTGGTTGGGAAAAGAGAGTGAACTGCCATGTCCTTATCCTTGGCTTGATGGGGAATATCCGTTGACTATCCCGGGAGTTACGGAACTGCCTGGCTGGCATGTCGAAGCAAAGGTTGTCCATGCCCTTGACAGGGAGGACAACAGCCTGGTGGCCTATATGGATTTCGATAAGGTCGGGCAAAAACTCAACGTACGGACATGGAAAAGAGGCGACCGTTTTCACCCCCTGGGGCTGGGTGCGGAGAAAAAACTGGGAAAGTTCATGATGGATGCCAGAATTCCAAAACACTGGCGGCGCAATATTCCGGTGGTCGTGTCATCTTCGGGTATTGTCTGGCTGGCGGGTTATCGCCTGGACGAGCGAGTAAAAGTAACTTCACAAACAAGGCGGGTGTTGAGGTTAGAGTTCAAACGTGGCTAGCCCTATTCCGCTATCCAAATCGAGCCGTTGCGGCACTGAGGGTTGCGGCATTTAAGTTTGCGTTCTCCCTTGCACACGGGACAGGTCTCGTTGTTGCCCCATAGGGGAGTCGCCGAGTTCACTCTTTTAGGCTGTCCTGACATACGCCCGGTACCCTTGCAATTGTCACAGGGCATGGACATTGTGCCGCTGCACATGGGGCATTTATCCCAGTGCCCGTGATGAAAACTCCCCTGCGCTTCCAGTTTGCGGCGCTTGTAATCATCCTCGATTTCGCGGAAGCTCTTTTCCTGCATCGGCATCCCCCCAAGTTTTATTTCGGACTATTGTATAGTTTACCATGGACATGTGACAAGTCCTGTCCAGTCTTACATCATGCGTTTGAGTCTCGGATTGGGCGTTATCCCGGGTAGCCGGCCTCTCTTGGCAATTGGTTTTCCCGCCACTTCGTGCAGGTCGGCGGTGAAATCGATGGGTGCCGCGGCGGTGATGTAGCTGCCGATACCAAAACCGCTCACCAGAGCCTGCTGCTCCACAAAAAGGCGTATCTTGGCAGCGTCGAAACCCCCGCTGACAAAAATCCCCACGTGGTTGAAACCGGCCAGGTCGAGCTTGGCTCTCAGCTCTTTCACCAGTTCAACCGTCACGCCACCTCTCTCCCTGGGCGTGTCCAGCCTTACCGCGCTGAGTTTTTTGCCCAGCGCCTGAGCCACGCGCAGGCTTTCCTCCACCTCGTCCTTGAACGTATCGACAAGCGAGACGCGCGCGATGTCAGGTGCCATGTATTTGTCGAAGGCGATAGTGGCCGCCACCGTATCTCCCATCACCAGTATTAAAGCGTGGGGCATGGTGCCCGAGGGCCGGATGCCGGCGAGTTTAGCCCCCAGGGTAGTGGAACACCCCTGACAACCACCTATGACAGCCGCATAGTCCATGACGGCGGCCACCGACGGGTGGACATGTCGCGCGCCGAAACTGACCACCGGGATTCCATTAGCCGCCTGGACGCACTCGCGCGCCGCGGTAGCCCAGCCGCTGGCCTGCGACAGCATGCCGAGGAGGGCTGTCTCGTACAGGCCGTAGCTCTGGTAGGGGGCGGAAATGCGCAGCACCACCTCCTTGCGGCTGATGTCGGCCCCCTCGCCGAGGGCCCATACCTGGCTTTCACCGGCGGGCAGGACTTTACGCAGCAGGGCTTTCACTTCCTCAATACCGCACAGCACTCCGTCACGGCCGGGGAAGACTTCCATGACAGCCTGCGGGTTGAGCTTTTCATGTCTAAGGATGTCAATGGTACGCTGGAAATATACGTCGGCCGTCTCGCCGGAAAGCACCTCTTTAGACGGTTCGAACTTAGCCATTTATTTTTTCTCCTTCGCGTGAGTCAGCCTGGCTCCCAGGACTTTTTCCATGTGTTGCAGCGCCCACTTGTGCGCTTCTTGGTCGAACGAGGCCACGCAGTCCGCCGGCACCTCGACGACGTAGTCCCGGTTGCGGGCGTCGGCCACCGTGTGCATGACGCAGATATCGGTGCAAACTCCACAGACGATTACTTTCTCAGGCTTGAGTTTTAAGAGCTCTTTTTCAAGCCCGGTGTTGAAAAAAGCGCTGTAACGCTGTTTGGATATCGTCTTGCCGGCGAACCGCTGGAGCTCCGGTATGACTTCCGATTCTGGGCTGCCTTCTATACAGTGGGGCGGGAACATTTTAAATTCGAGGTCGTCCGGCGCATGGCAATCGGCGATGAAGAATATCTTTGAACCCTTCTTGGTTTCCTCGTCCAGAAGTTGCTCGATATTGGCAATAATCTTGCGGGAATCCGCGCCGCAATAAATGGGGTATCCTTCTTCCATGAACCCCCGCAGCATGTCAACCACCAGCACTGCATCAGGCATTTATTTCTCTCCTGTGAAATGACTTCTGAGGGCGCTTGCCAGCTTAAACGGATCACTGGATACCGAATTCGCCGCGAAAAGCTCAAGCGAGCCGATGTCGCATGAGCGGTAGTTAAGGCTTCCCCGGTCCACCAGCCAGGCAATAACAGGGAAGCCTTGCCAGCTTTCTCTTGTCCTGTCCAGGGGTGGGGTGGCGATGGCCAGGTTGAAAGATGTCACCCCCAGGCTGTCGCGGTAGAGCGCCAGGACATCATACACACTTTTCTTGAAGTGTGCGTCCAGTCCGTCAGCCATCAAAACAATCTCGTTGTTCTTCACCGGCGTGAGACAGGCTAATATGCGGACCCCTGTTCTGTCAAAGGCCAGACCGAGGGCTTTGTGCACATTGAAGAGGTCGTCGAAATAATTCGCCCCATATTTACGGCGGTAGGATTGCGCCGCCTTGCGCAGAGCCTCAATGTGGGAATAGGCGTGCCCTCGACTGAGCATCATCTGGGCGTGTCCGTGGTTGATGGAAGCCCCTGAACGCCAAAGGCAGTTCCAACAAAAGAAAAAGTACCTGTTCAAGGGGTGTAGGTAGTGCGCCTTTTGCGCCCAGCGCCAGGCGGTATCGATATAGTCAGCTACCTCCTCTTTACTCCATATGAGCGGATGGGGGTTCTTGAAAATGACCAGCCCGTGCAACTCGTCGCACTTGGCGATGTTGCTGGCCGTTATGCAATACCGTCCTTCAATACGTCCGAAGGTATCTTCCGGCGTGTTCTCCCGCGGGTCAGCGAAACTGTCCGCGCCCATGTCCAGACTGTCAAGGCTGAAGGCAGTTTTCTCGCGGGTGTCGCTGGGCCGTAGCGCCCTGAGGCTGTTAAAGATGGACTCCTCGCCGGTGATACTGTTGGTCACTCGCACTATCCTCTGATTGGCGACAGCCTCTAAGGAACCGAACTGTTTTGAGACCCACTCCCTCATATTTTCGGGAATGCGCATTTCGCCTTTTTGAGCGCACAGGGAATAGAGGCGTTCGAACAAAGTCCTGTCAGCGGATGACAGGTTGTCAAGCCTCTTGTCAAGGCTGCTGATGTCTGATGCGGTTATATCCATAAAAAAAGAAGTCCCCCTCATTATAGCCCGAGGGGGACATTCTATCCAATCGTATAAGTTTTTTAGTGCAAGAAGTGTCTTATGCCGGTGAAGACCATGGCGATGTTGTGGTCGTCCGCCGCCTTAATGGAATCCTCATCGCGCAGTGAGCCGCCCGGCTGGATGATGGCGGTGATGCCGCCCTCCGCCGCCTGTTCCACGCTGTCGGAGAAGGGGAACATGGCGTCCGAGGCCATCACGCTGCCTTTAGCTTTTTCGCCGGCCTTGGCCTTGGCAAGGAAAACGCTTACCACGCGGTTGGGCTGTCCGGCGCCCATGCCCAGCAAGGTCTTATCCTTCGCCAGGACAATGGCGTTGCTCTTGATATGCTTCACGGCACGCCAGGCAAACTTGAGGTCTTCCAGCTCTGCCGGAGTCGGCGCGCGCTTGGTAACCGTCTGCAGCTTAAGGCCATCCTCGTTGATGGTATCGGCGTCCTGCACCAGCAGCCCGCCCTTGACGCGGCGGTAGTCCAGGTAGTCTCGGGACACGCCGTCGCATTCCGCGGGTTTATCCACCAGCAGGATGCGCAAATTTTTCTTTTTTTTGAGTTCTTCCAGCGCGTCGTCATCGAAACCTGGAGCGATGGCGATTTCATAAAAAGTGAGCCCCATCTCCTTTGCCATTTTGAGGTTGATAGGGCGGTTGCAGGCCACGATGCCGCCAAAGGCCGAGACGGTATCGCCGCTGAAAGCGCGCCGGTAGGCTTCGTCGATGTCGGGATGGCTCGCCAGTCCGCAGGCGTTGGTATGCTTGATGATGGCTACCGTGGGGTCGGGGAAATCCGAAGCCGCCGACCATGCCGCTTCGGCATCCAGGATGTTATTGAAAGAGAGTTCTTTGCCCCATAACTGCCTGGCCCAGGTGATGCCGCTGTCCTGTTTGGCCACAGTCTGCTCGGCATAAAAGGCGGCTTTCTGGTGCGGGTTCTCGCCGTACCGCAGGTCGTAACGCTTTTTAAGGGCGATGGTCATTTCCTGCGGGAAACCCGGCATGTCCTGCCTCAGGTACTGGGATATGGCGGTGTCGTAGAGCGCCACGTGCTGGAAGGCTTTCTGCGCCAGCCGCTTGCGCTCGGCCGTGTCAAGGCCGCCTTTTTTTAACTTTTCCAGTATCCTGTTGTAATCCGCCGGGTCGACCACCACGATGACGCCGGGGAAATTCTTGGCCGCAGCGCGTATCATGGTCGGCCCGCCGATGTCGATATTTTCGAGGGCTTCCTGCAGCGTCACGCCACCCTTTGACACGGTCTGGACAAATGGATAGAGGTTGACCGCCACCAGGTCAATGGGCGTTATCCCGTTTTTGGCCAGCTCGTCCATGTGTGATTTCAGGTCGCGCCGCGCCAGCAGCCCGCCATGAACCATGGGGTGCAGGGTTTTGACCCGGCCATCCAATATCTCGGGGAATCCGGTGATATCGGATATGCCGTGGATGGGAATGCCTGCTTCAGCGAGCGCCTTTTTAGTGCCGCCCGTGCTGAACAGGTCGAACCCCAGTCCCGCCAGCCCCCTGGCAAAATCGGTGACGCCGCTCTTGTCGGATACGCTGATAATAGCCCGCATTGATTCCTCCTAATCTAAAATCTGGTTTACCTATCCCCACCTCCGGGGAGCGATTTATCCGTCGTTGCGAGGAGGGCAGGCCCGACGAAGCAATCTCTAATGGATAGACTGATGAGCTTCCTAATCCAGTACTACCCTTTGGTTATCTGCCTGCCGAGTTATCTCGCCAATCCTTTTCGCTTCGGACAGCCGCTTAGTAATCTCCTTTGCATCGTCCTCCGAAGCGATAATGACCATGCCTATGCCCATGTTAAAAACGCGGTACATCTCATTGCGGTCGATGCCGCCCTTGTGCTGAATCAGCTTGAAAATAGGCGGCACCGTCCAGGCTGCCGTGTCGAACCTGGCCGTCACTCCCTCTGGCATGATGCGCGGGACGTTGCCGGGGAATCCCCCGCCGGTGATGTGCGCCAGCCCCTTGACTAGGGACAGCATCGGTTTGAGTTCATTAAAGTAACAGCGGTGCGGCACGAGAAGCGCCTGACCGAGGGTTTGTCCGAGCTCGGGGTAAAAAATGTCCAGAGCTTCCTTACTTTCCCCCATCACCTTGCGCGCCAGCGTGTAGCCGTTGGTATGCAGTCCGCTTGATGAGAGGCCGAGGATGACATCTCCCGGGGCAATACTCTGACCGTTGATGATGCGGTTCTTCTCCACCGCTCCGACGATGGTGCCTACCAGGTCGAAGTCCTCGCCGCTATACAGGCCGGGCATCTCGGCCGTTTCACCGCCAATAAGGGCGCAGCCAACCTGTTGACATGCTGTGGACAGGCCTTTGACAATGGCCTTAACTTTTTCGGGCAGCAGCTTGCCCATAGCGATGTAATCTAGGAAGAAAATAGGGGTGGCGCCGCAGGTCAGGATGTCGTTGACCGAGTGATTGACAATGTCCATCCCCACGCTGTCATAACTGTCAAAAGAGACTGCCAGTTTAAGCTTGGTGCCCACTCCATCCATGCTGGAGACCAGCACCGGATTTTTGAAGCCCTTTAGCTCAAACAGGCCGCCGAAAAGACCCGGCCCGGCCAGCACTCCGGGGGTGAAACTGGCGCGCGCCAGCCTGCCTATTTCTTTTTTGACGGCGTCTGCGGCATTGATATTAACGCCTGCCGCGGCGTACTTGTCTTCTATATGTCCGCCTCCATCTATTATTTTCTGCCTACAGCCGCCAGCGGGGCGACTGCCAGCCAGAGGGTGATAGTGACGAGCATAGAGTTGACATAACTAAGCGTAGCAGAAAGCCCCAGCCTGTCGGCGATAACGCCCCACAGCAGCATTAAAAACCAGGAACTGAGAAAGAAACCGGGGATGGCGGCCAGAATGCGGAAATAACCACCCATGTTCAGTAACCTCCTTCAGATGGATGAGATAAATCATAACATCTCGCGGAGGTCGGTTTCAATGGAAAATGTGCATAAAAACAGTGTTTTATCGTAAAGAATCTTATGATGGGAAAAATAAAGAAAGATTTTAACGGGGTCGAGGAGTTCGGCGAGCATGTTCTAGGGCGTCAAGACGCTATTCCGGGGGCATTACGGCGGCCTGGCAGTATTCGGATTCAACTGGTTTCGTTTGCAGGTTTTCCAGCGCCAGTTTGTCCATTTCGAGCTGCACCGGCATGGGATAGTTGCCGGTGAAGCAGGCCAGACAGAAGCTGTCTTTGGGCAGACCTACGGCGCTTATCAGTCCTTCCAGGCTAAGATAACCCAGAGAATCGGCGCCGATGTAATCGCGGATTGCGGGAATGCTCTTGCGCGCCGCTATCAGCTCGCGCTGGGTGGCCATGTCCACGCCCATGAAACAGGGGAAGCGTATGGGTGGGGCGCAGACGCGCATGTGCACTTCCCTGGCGCCGGCCTTGCGCAGCAGGCGGATGACCTGCGGCGTGGTGGTGCCGCGCACGATGCTGTCGTCAACGAGCACCACGCGCTTGCCTTCCAGAAGCGACCGCATAGGGTTAAACTTCAGCTTGACGCCCAGGTCGCGGATGCGCTGGTCGGGCTCGATGAAGGTGCGCCCCATATAGCGGTTCTTTACCAGCCCCATGCCCAGGGGTATGCCTGACCCGGCCGAATAGCCTACTGCGGCGGGCGTGGCGGAATCGGGTACGCCGACGACAATGTCGGCCTCAACCGGATACTCTTCTGCCAGCCCGGCGCCCATGGCCCGGCGGGCGTCGTAGAGCAGGCGATCGTTAATGACGCTGTCGGGGCGGGCGAAATAGATATATTCGAAGATGCACATAGCGCGCTTTTCAGAGTCTTCCTTGTAGCTTTTAAGCCCGTTTTCATCGATGGTCACTATCTCTCCCGGCTCCACCTCGCGGACAAAAGTCGCCCCGATGTGGTCCAGCGCGCAGCTTTCCGAAGCCAGCACCCAGCTCCCGTTGCCCAGTTTTCCCAGGCACAACGGGCGCACTCCCAGCGGGTCGCGTACGCCAAAAAGGGTGTCTTTGGTCATAATGGCCAGCGAATAAGCGCCCTGAAGACGGTGCATCGTCTGCCTGACCCTGGCGTGCCATTCCTTTTCAGTAGAAGCCAAGAGAAGATTGGCTATTGTTTCGGAATCGGTGGTGGTGTTGAAGGCGTAGCCTTTTTCGGTGAGTTCTTTGAACAGGGGCTCGGCATTGGTGATGTTGCCGTTGTGAGCGATGGCAATAGTATTATCGCCACTGCCTACTACCAGCGGTTGCGCGTTACAAATACGGCTGGAACCTGTTGTAGAGTAACGGTTGTGGCCGATGGCGATGTGGCCGGTGAGGCGGCTCAAGGATTCCTCGTCGAACACCTGTGAGACGAGCCCCATACGGGCGAATACCTGGATACGCTTGCCGTCCGAGGTGGCTATGCCAGCGCTCTCCTGCCCACGGTGTTGCAGGGCGAACAGCGCAAAATAGGTAAGCCGGGCTATATCTTCGTCAGGAGCGTAAATACCAAAAATGCCGCAAGCTTCGTGCAAATCAACACCCTTTTTGGGACAGATGGGTTATAACCTATTATAGCTCGAATCAACCCCCATAGCAACGTCGTGTGCCTCGTCAGACATGGATGCCCAGTGCGCCGAAAATGCCGCGCAGGCCGAAGTAGCCGGCGTAGGCGATGGCGGAGCATTTGATGAACTTGCCGGCCAGGGCGATTAAGAAATATTTCTTTATCCCGAAACGCACCGCCCCACAGGCTATCGAGGCCGGGAAGAAGAAGGGGTTCATCACGGCGGATAAAATGAACAGCGCCAGCAAGCCGCGGCGTTCCATCAGCTCCGTCAGCCGTGCGTAGAGTTTCTGGAGCCGGCTCACACGCTCGCCGGGAGCCGCTTTGAAAAGAGGCGTGCCGCCGCTGTATCCGGCGGCGTAAATACTCATCGCCCCCGCCGCCTCCCCGATGGAGCAGACCAGCCCCACAAACAGGGGCCCCAGAAAGGCCGGCCCGAACCAGGGCTGAAGTATGCCTCCCAGAGCGAACTGCACCGCAGCCATGGGGATGGGGATAAGCACCGTACCGCCGCCCAGCGCGCTGACTACGAAGCCGCCGAGATAGCCGTAGCCCGTAATCTGGTCCTTGGAATGCCAGTTCAAAACAACCAGGATGGCCAGTCCGAAGGTGATAAGTACGGCGAGTATGCCCACCCAGTACTCCCACTTACGGAACAGGCCCTTAAATCCGGTTAGCAATTGCGCCTTAGTCGCCGTAGTCCCTTACTCCTGAGTCTTGTTCGCCCTGGCTTCAGAATTGCGGCGTGTTTTCTTGACGGGAGTATTTTCAGGCGTGTTAAAACTCAGGCCGTCAGGACCGCTGTCCACTACAATAGTGTCGCCTTCTTTGAAGTCACCCTTTAGCAGCCTGCTGGCCAGCGGGCTTTCCACGTATTGCTCTATGGCTCTGCGCAGAGGCCTGGCGCCGAAAGCCGGGTCGTACCCTACTTTGACCAGCCACGCTTTAGCCGCGTCACTGACACTGACGGTAAGCTTACGGTCCTCCAGCCTTTTTTGCAAGTCTTTGACGAGCAGGCCGACCACTTGCATCAGCTGTTCCTCATTAAGTTCGTGGAAGACGATTATATCGTCGATGCGGTTGATGAACTCGGGCCGGAAGGTCTTGCGCACCTCGGTCATCACTTTTTCCTTCATGCGCTCGTAGGCGCCTTTTCTTAACTGACCTTCGTCTTTCTGAGTGGCGAAACCCAGGGCCGATTCGCGGCGGATGAGGTCCACGCCGGCGTTGGAGGTCATGATGATGATGGTGTTCTTGAAGTCCACGGTATGGCCGTGCCCGTCGGTCATGCGCCCGTCATCGAGCACCTGCAGCAGGCTGTTATATACCTCCGGGTGAGCCTTTTCCATCTCGTCCAGCAGGATGACGCTGTAGGGACGGCGGCGTACAGCCTCGGTAAGCTGCCCTCCCTCGTCGAAACCGACGTAGCCGGGGGGCGAGCCGATAAGGCGCGAAACGGTATGTTTTTCCTGGTACTCAGACATATCCATTCTGATCATGGCGGTCTCGTCACCGAAGAGGAACCAGGCCAGCGAGCGTGCCAGTTCGGTCTTGCCTACGCCGGTGGGGCCGAGGAACATGAAGCTGCCGATGGGGCGCCTGGGGTCCTTGAGCCCGGCTCGCCCGCGCCTGATGGCCTCGGACACCGATTTAACGGCTTCCTCCTGGCCTATCAGCCGCTCGTGGAGGCTGTCCTCCATGTGCAGCAGCTTCTGCGACTCGCCTTCAAGCATGTGGGTCACCGGTATGCCTGTCCATTTAGCCACCAGGCTGGCGATGTCGCTCTCTGTCACCTCGGGCTTTATTTTTTCATGTTCCAGCCATTCGCTGCGCTTCTGGTTGTACTCGGCTTCCAGCTTGAGTTTCTCGGCTTTCAGCTCGGCAGCGTGGTCGTACTCCTGTTTTTGCGAGGCTGCTTCCTCTTCGGTCGTAAGTGTTTTTAATTTGTCGGCCAGCGCTTTTACCCCTGGCGGGGCGCTTTCCGTCTCCAGGCGTATCTTGCTGGCAGCCTCGTCTATCAGGTCGATGGCCTTATCCGGCAGGTGGCGGTCGGCGATATAGCGCTGGCTCAGCTTCACGGCGGCCTCGATGGCCTCGTCGCTTATTTTTATCTTGTGATGCTCTTCGTAACGCGGACGCAGGCCGCGCAGTATCTCGATACTGGACTCGATGGACGGTTCCGTAACGAAGATGGGCTGCAGCCGGCGTTCCAGCGCCTTGTCTTTTTCGATGAATTTGCGGTAATCGTCGAGCGTGGTGGCGCCAATAGCGCGCAACTCGCCGCGGGCCAGCGCCGGTTTAAGCATGTTGCTGGCGTCAATGGAACCCTCGGCAGCGCCTGCCCCGACAACCGTATGAATTTCGTCGATGAAAAGGATGACCTCGCCCTGCGCCTGGCGCACTTCGTCCATGACGGCTTTCAGCCGCTCTTCGAACTCGCCGCGAAATTTGCTGCCGGCCACCAGCGCGCCCATGTCGAGCGCCAGCACCTTCTTGCCGAGGAGGGATTCCGGCACGTCGCCGTCCGCGATGCGCTGCGCCAGCCCCTCGGCGATGGCGGTTTTGCCCACACCGGCTTCGCCTACGATGACGGGGTTGTTCTTGGTGCGCCGCGACAGTATCTGCATGACGCGCCTGATTTCTTCTTCGCGCCCGATGACCGGGTCGAGCTTGCCCTGTGTGGCCAGATCGGTCAGGTCGCGGCTGTATTTGGCCAGCGAGCGGTAGTGGCTCTCGGCGCCGGCGTCGGTCACGCGGTGGCTGCCGCGGATTTTTTGCAGCGCGGCGTAGATTTTTTCCTGGTCGATACCGAAGTTTTTCAGTATGGCAGCGCTCTGGCCGTGAGGCTCGGTGGCGATAGCGATGAAAAGGTGCTCCGTCCCGACGAATTCGTCCTTAAGACGAGAGGCTTCCTGCGCTGCTGCCATGAGGACCTGGTTGATGCGCGGCGTGGCAAAGATCTGCTGGGACTGGTACCCCAGTTTGGGGTAACGGTTGAGTGATGCATCGACCTCGATGCGTATCCCGTCGATATCGGCGCCGAGTTCTTTGACTATATCGCGCACCAGCCCTTTTTCCTGCGTCAGCAAAGCCATCAGCAGGTGTTCGACATCGAGCTGGCTGTGGTGGTACTGCAGCACCAGTTGTTGTGATAAATTTAACGCTTCCTGCGCCTGTTCTGTGTATTTTTCCTGTCTCATAGTTCTTCCTGTCTGTATCTATTCAGTTCGTTTTGCATTACCTCTGCGGCTCTCTGTAAATCAATAATTTGCTGGCTCATTCTCAGGATGACCTCAACGCCTGCCAGGTTAACGCCCAGGTCGTACATTAACGTCATGACACGCCTCAGCTGGACCAGGTCCTCCTCCGAATACAGCCTGAGATTGCCCTGCGACCTGGCCGGCTTGATTATGCCGACCCTTTCATAATAACGCAGCGTGTAAGGCTGGGTTCCCAGCATCTCGGCGGCCACACTGATAACATAACGCGGCTGGCTGGCATCGGCCTCTCTACTTTTCATGAATCACCACCCCCTATTCTGCACGCAGCGAGCGCAGCCGTGTGAAGAGTTCTTTCTCTTCCGCGCTCAGTTTGAGCGGCAGCACGACGTTTATTCTGGCCAGCAGGTCGCCCCGCCCTTCTTTCCCCAAGCGTGGCATCCCCTGACCTGCCAGCCGAAAAATACGGCCGTTCTGCGTCTCAGCAGGCACTTTTAGCTCCAGTTTGCCCTTGAGAGTGTGTACTTCGACTTTGCCGCCCAGCACAGCTGTGGTCAGGGGCAGCGGCACGTTTGTGACCAGGTCGTCATCCTGGCGCTCGAAGGAAGCATGCGGCAACACAGTAATCAATAGATAAAGGTCGCCTGCTCCTCCTCTCCCCGCCCCCCCTTGACCCGCTATGCGCACGCGCGAGCCTGTTTTAACGCCTGCCGGTATTTTGACTTCAAGCTGCCGCAGGCGCGGAACTGCTCCTGCTCCGCGGCAGGTGGCACAGACGCTTTTCTGCACCCTTCCAGTGCCGCCGCAAGTGGGACACATCTCTTCCGATTGCAGGCTGAGGAGCCGGCTGGTACCAGAAAAAGCCTCTTCCAGAGATATTTCTACCGTATGCTCGATATCCTGGCCGCGCCTGGGCTGTGCGTGCCGGCCCCGCGAGCCTGTAAACATCTGTTCGAAGAGGCTGTCCATGCCCGCGCCAGTAGTGAACGTCGTGCCACCCTGGGCGCCTCCGAAGTTGAAGCTGCTAAAATCGAATCCCGCTCCTGCCTGTCCCTGCCTGCCGGCCTGAGTGAACTTGTCGGCGTGTTCCCAATCCTCTCCGAACTGGTCGTATTTTTTGCGTTTTTCGCTATCGGAAATGACCTCGTAAGCCTGGTTGATTTCCTTGAATTTTTCTTCGGCGGCCTTGTTGCCCGGATTGACGTCGGGATGGTATTTACGGGCCAGCTTGCGGTAAGCCAGCTTGATATCTTTGTCGCTGGCGCTACGGCTGAGTCCGAGAATTGTATAATAGTCTTTGGCGGCCATAGAATATCCTGTATTCGGGCTGTATTGGGGGTTTTGTAGAGACTGCATTGATTATAATCGAACCTTGCCACTATTGTCAAGCGATAATTAATAAATTTGATAAAGCGCTGTTAACTACCCGGCAAAATTTCATGGGAAATACTTTTATGCTATTGACAAAGGCAGAATGTCACCCCTATAATAAAAAGAAACAAGGACCTCTCCGCTTCTGAGACTTGACATTCCCAGCCTTTAATTGCTATTTCCCGTAAGACTTTGAGGGTCTTCATTATGTCAGCAATTCGATTGTGTTTATGACGAAGTATATCTTTGTAACCGGTGGCGTGGTCAGCTCTGTCGGTAAAGGCATTACGGTAGCCTCGATCGGAACCCTGCTCAAAAGCCGTGGCTTAACCGTCTCAGTACAGAAACTGGACCCCTACCTCAATGTCGACCCCGGCACCATGTCCCCCTACCAGCACGGTGAGGTATTCGTCACCAAGGATGGCGCTGAAACCGACCTTGACCTGGGTAATTACGAACGTTTTATAGATACCGAACTCACCGCGGAATCGAACATCACTTCCGGCCAGATATACAGCTCCGTCATTGCCAAAGAACGACGCGGCGATTTTCTGGGCGGCACCATACAGGTAATCCCGCACGTCACCGCGGAGATTAAAGACCGCTTCAAGAAACTGGCTAAAAATTCCGCGGCGGATGTCATTCTGGTCGAGGTGGGCGGTACGGTAGGCGACATCGAAGGCCAGCCTTTCCTGGAAGCCATACGCCAGATGCGCAACGACGTCGGCCGCGACAATGTACTATATATACACGTAACGCTGCTCCCTTACATCGGCTCCACCAAGGAACTCAAAACCAAGCCGACTCAGCACAGCGTCAACGAGCTCCGGCGCATGGGTATACAGCCGGATGTCATCGTCTGCCGCGCCGATTACCCCATATCCGACGGCATCCGCGATAAGATCTCGCTTTTCTGCGACGTGGAGCGCAAGGCTGTTATTCCGCTCCCGACCGTTTCCAGCATCTATGAAGTGCCGCTGGTGCTCGAAAGCGAAGGCATGGGCAATCTGGTGGTAGACCGGCTTGGACTTAAAACAGCTTCACCGGAGCTGGGCTACTGGCAGCGCATGGTGAGTTGCCGTAGCGAATCCTGCCAGCCGGTCAATATCGCCGTGGTGGGCAAGTATGTAGAGCTTGAAGATGCTTACTATTCCGTGCGCGAATCGCTGCACCACGCCGGGCTGTACCACAACCGCAAGATAGAGCTGACCTGGGTGCATTCCGAAGAACTGGAGAAAAACAACGACGTCGAGCATCAGCTAAGGAATGTGCAGGGTATCGTCGTCCCCGGCGGTTTCGGCATCAGGGGCATCGAGGGCATGATAAAGACTGCGCGATATGCCCGTGAAAACAAGATACCCTATCTCGGCCTGTGCCTGGGCATGCAGATTATGGTTATAGAATTTGCCCGGTTCGTGCTCAAATCGAACAAGCCCAATTCCACTGAATTCGATCCGGATACTCCCTATCCTGTAATAGATTTACTTCCCGAACAACGCACGGTGGCCGGCAAAGGCGGCACCATGAGGCTGGGCAATTATACCTGCCATTTGCAACCGGGCACCCGCGCCGCCCAGTCCTATGGCGAGAATTCGTGTATCATTTATGAACGTCACCGCCATCGTTTTGAATTCAACAACGACTACCGCAAACCACTCGGCGATGCCGGCCTGATTTACAGCGGCCTTTCGCCCGACGGCAGGCTGGTAGAAATCTGCGAGTTGCGCGACCATCCGTGGATGGTGGGTTGCCAGTTCCATCCCGAGTTCGGTTCGCGCCCCAACCGCCCTCATCCGCTCTTCAGCGGCTTTATCGGCGTTGCCAAGGACGTGCTGCGCGAAGGCTCGCAGCCGGCGCTGCCGCTCATGACGGGCAATCAGCCGTCAGCGATTAGCAGTCAGCCGAAAGCTGATGGCTGTTAGCTGAAAGCGGTTAATATGAAAGACTTTAGGAAGTTAAATGTCTGGCAAAAAGCTCATGAGTTGGCGCTTGAGGTTTACGGAGCCACCGCGTCTTTTCCTCGTGATGAAATTTATGGTCTCACGTCCCAAATACGCCGTGCATGTGTTTCCATCCCGGCTAATATTGCAGAAGGTTGTGGGGGACAAGGCGATGCTGAGTTCGGTCGCTTTCTTCAAATCGCGATGGGTTCCGCCAGTGAGTTGGAATACCATTTAATATTGGCGCGGGAACTCGGATTCTTGAAAGAAGAAGACTCAGCTTCTCTAAATAAACAGGTTACCGAAGTGAAGAGAATGATTACGGTTTTAATTCAAAGGGTGAAACGCCTGGCGGTCGGAAGTCAGCCGTCAACGCTCAGAAGTCAGCGGTCAGCCGTAGCTGAAAGCCGATAGCTGACAGCTGATAGCTAAAAGGAGAACCATGCGCATCTTTCTGGATACAGCCAACATCGAACAGATCCGCCAGGGCGTCAGGTGGGGCGTCGTCAGCGGCGTCACCACCAACCCCACGCTGGTGGCATCGGAAGGACAGAAAAACTATAAAGCCGTTGTAAAAAAAATCTGCGGCATCGTTGACGGTCCGGTATCGGCTGAAGTAACCGTCGAGGGCATCGAAGCCATGCTGGCACAGGCGCGCGACATCGCCGCCTGGCACAAAAACGTGGTGGTCAAAATTCCCGCCACCACCGAAGGTCTGGAAGTGACATCCAAGCTGGCTAAAGAAGGCATAAAAGTGAACATGACCCTCTGCTTTTCGGCCAACCAGGCGCTGCTGGGAGCCCTGGCCGGCGCGGCCTTCATCAGCCCCTTCGTGGGCCGCCTGGATGATATCGGTCAGGACGGCATGGCGCTGGTGCGGGACATCATGGATATATATAAGGAATACGATTTCGACACGGAGGTCATCGCCGCCAGCATCCGCCACCCGCTGCATTGCGTGGCGGCGGCCCAGGCCGGCGCCGATATCGCCACCGTGCCCTTCAAAGTGCTGGAACAGATGATGAAACACCCGCTCACCGAGGCCGGCAACGCCCGTTTTCTGGCGGACTGGCGCCGCGTGTCGGGTAAAACCTAATCACTATTTTCCTGATGGACAGGGAGGAAGAAAAGAGACCTATGACAGACCAACCTCAGCCAATTGAAGCAACGCAGCCGGATGAGCCGCAGGAACAACAGCCCGCGGACATCGTGAACACTGTCGAAACAAAACTGCCCCCGCGGGTGGAGCCTGTGGAAATCAAGCCGCCGCCCCGCATGGACCCTCCGGTAGAGGTCAAACCGCCTCAGCCGCTGGAAATGAAAGTTCTTGAAGAGAAAAGCCGTGAAGAGCTGCTCGACCTGGCCAGAGAGTCCGGACTCAGCGGTGTCACCGGCCTCAAGAAGCAGGATATCGTCATGCGCCTGTTGCAGTCTTACGCCGAGATGCAGGGCAACGTTTTCTGCTCGGGCGTGCTTGACATCATGCCTGACGGCTACGGCTTCCTGCGCCAGGAAACGCTGCTGCCCAGCCCCTCGGATGTATATGTCTCGCAGTCTCAGATACGCCGCTTTAGCCTGCGCACCGGCGATACCGTGGTGGGTCAGGGCCGTCCCGCCAAAGCCGGCGAAAAATACTACAGCCTGCTCAGAGTCGAGGCCATCAACGATATCAATCCGGAAATGGCCCGCGCTCGTCCCAATTTCAGTTCCCTCACTCCCACCTTCCCCGACAAGATGATAGACCTGGAAACGCGCCAGGATACACTCTCCACGCGGCTCGTCAACCTGGTGGCCCCCATCGGGCGCGGCCAGCGCGGCCTCATCGTGTCGCCTCCCAAGGCCGGCAAAACCATGCTGCTCAAGGCCATCGCCAACGCCGTCAGCGCCAATTACAGCGATATAAGCATTATCGTGTGCCTTATAGGCGAACGCCCGGAAGAGGTCACCGATATGAAGCGCTCCGTTAAGGGCGAGGTCATCGCCGCCACCTTCGACGAAGCCGTGGAAAACCAGACGCGCGTGGCCGAGCTGGCGCTGGAAAAAGCCAAGCGCATGGTGGAAGGCGGCAAGGACGTGTTCATACTGCTGGACGGCATCACGCGCCTCACCCGCGCCTACAACCTGGCCATGCCCCCCTCCGGCCGCACCCTCTCCGGCGGCATAGACCCCGTGGCGCTGCACCCCGGCAAGAAGTTTTTCGGCGCCGCCCGTAATATAGAGGAAGGCGGCTCGCTCACCATCATCGCTACCTGTCTGGTGGACACCGGCTCGCGCATGGACGACCTCATCTACGAAGAGTTCAAGGGCACCGGCAACATGGAGCTGCACCTCGACCGGCGCCTCGCCGAGCGCGGCGTCTTCCCGGCTGTGGACATCACCCGTTCCAGCACCCGCCGCGACGACCTGCTGCTCAACGAGGCCACCGTCAAGCAAATAAAGCTGCTGCGGCGCATGGTGTCCATGATTTCATCCGACGGGCCTTCGGGCAGCTCTACGGACATCACCGAGAGGGTCATCGAGCACCTGCGCAAGACGCGCACCAACGCCGACTTCCTCGCCAGCCTGGGCAAGGAGCGGCTGTAGCGTCTTTCTGAACGCAGTGAAGAATCTGACGCGAATTAAGATGTGTCTTTCTGAACGCAGTGAAGAATCTGACGCGAATTAAGATGTGTCTTTCTGAACGCAGTGAAGAATCTGACGCGAATTATTGACGGGAGAAGCTGATCAGGTAGTAATGTATGTTAACTAATCAGTACTACACTTATATCCTGACCAGCCGCGCTAACACTGTGCTTTATACAGGCGTTACCAACGACCTCAAGCGTAGGGTTTGGGAGCACAAGGAAAGGTTCGTTGCAGGATTCACCCATCGCTACAATGTAGACAAGCTCGTCTACTATGAAGCATGCGAAGACGTTACATCCGCTATAGCTAGGGAAAAGCAACTTAAGGGCTGGCTAAGGCGACGCAAGGTAGCCTTGATTGAGAGCCAGAATCCTGATTGGCATGATTTATATCCTGAGATATAAAATTACCCTGTCTTTCTGAACGCAGTGAAGAATCTGACGCGAATAAGAGGTGTCTTTCTGAACGCAGTGAAGAATCTGACTGGTACCCAGCAGCCTCGATGTCCAAACTCGTCACACAATCCGTGTGAGATCCTTCGCCCCGATGAAATCGGGCCTCAGGAAGACACCAGCCCCCTGTCTTTCTGAACGCAGTGAAGAATCTGACGCGAATAAGCGGTCAGCCGTCAGCCGTCAGCACTCAGCCGTCAGCCGTCAGCCGTCAGCGGTCAGCCGTCAGCCGTCAGCACTCAGCCGTCAGCCGTCAGCCGTCAGCGGTCAGCCGTCAGCCGATAGCTGAAAGCCGATAGCTGAAAGCCGATAGCTGAAAGCTGATAGCTGAAAGCCGAAAGCTGAAAGCCGAAAGCTGGTTATCCTGCCTGCGCAGTTGACCACTTGACAAGCTGTGGTATCATATTAAGTTAGAGCCTGTATAAAAGGAGGTGGTATGCTTGTATATACCCGCGAGGGAGAGCGCCGTTAAGCGCAGGCTGGATACGGTTTGACTTTAGTCGTCTCTAAGGCAAGACCCTGGAGACGGTACCATATAAATAAACTAACAAGGAGAAATTTAAAGGTCGATGAAAAACAAAATTGCTAAATATCTGGGCGTGGTCCTCACTGCGGTGATGGTTGCCAGCATGCTCGTCATGGCTGTACCGACCGCCGCCGCGGCCCCCCTCACCCCCGTCCAGAGATGGAATACCTATCCCATCCCGTCCACCACGGGTATGATGCTTAGCAGCACCATAGCCCTGGCCGGGCCCATTGCGCAGGCCGTCGATGCCGCTTCCAACGCTTCCGGCATCGGCACTATTTATGCCTTCGTCAATGACCCGGCTTTAACTCCGGCTCAGCAAATCGTCAAGTCCGTCAATGGCGGCCGCACCTGGGCGGTCACCGGCTCCGTCGGACAGCCCACCTCTCCTGTAATAGAGATCGTTTGCTCCCCCACTGAGGGCAACGTCGTCTTCTATGTCACCGCTTCCACTCTCTGGATGTCCACTGATAGCGGCGCTACCTTCTTAGCCATAGTGAGCGTACCTGTCAGCGATGCTATCACTGCTTTGGATGCGGCCAAATGGAACGGCCGCTATATCGCCGTCGTGGGCGTCGACTCCACCCTCGGCACCGCTACCCTGACCGCCGGTGTCTATGCCTGGGACCAGAGCGACGTCTTCAACAACCTGCTCCCGGTGGGCACCACCACCTTCAACGGGATCCTCGCCAAGAAGATCCTGTCCGTCAGAATGGCCCCCACCTTCGCTACTGACCGCGCTGTCATTGCCATGGGTGTGGCTGGCGGCGTGGCAACAGTGCGTGTGGATATCAACGGCGGCGCCTGGGGCGCTGTCGTGGCTGACTTTACTATCGGCGGCGCCGTCACCGCGGGCGACATCCAGTGCCCGTCTGACTTCAACGCCACCACCAGCCCCATCTACTTCATTGCCATATCCGACGCTGCTGTCGGCGGTGTCTACCGCGTTACCGGCAATAGTCCGTTCCTTCTTGACGCCGTCCGCACCTGGACCAACATGTCCGTCAGCGGCACCTTCGCTTCCGGTACCGCCACCATTCTGGTCGGTTCTTCCGTCGGTACCGTCAAGAAATCCATCACCTCGGGCAGCACCTTTACCGCTGTGACCCTGCGCTCGACCGCAGTAGCCACCGCCTGGGTTCTGCTCGACAGGAACTATGGCGTTGCAGGCGCTGCTGGCCAAAAGATGGCCTACGTTCTTAACGTCGGCGCTACGCTCGGTGCTTTCAATGTAAGTGTTGACAGCCTCTCCACCTTCAACCAGTGGAGCATGATTGCTGAAGACCTCCTGACCTCTACCATCAGTGCCATCGATGACCTGGCTATCGGCAGCAATGGCGATATGTTTATGGTCACCCGCAACAACGACGGCGCTGTGGCTATTGCCGGGGTTACTGGCGGTATAGTTACCATTACCGCTGGCACCGTATCCACCCTGGTTACTGCTGCTGTTCCCGCAGATACCGTCGTCATCACCGCCGCGGCTGCCGGCACTGCCACCATAACCGTAACCAATGGTGGCGTTACCTACGGCGCTGTCACCGGCGGCACTCGTACCGCTAACGTCATCACCTTCACCGGCGCTGGCACTTGTACCGTAAGCGGTACGGTCGCCAACACCCAGTTCACCGTTCAGGCTAACATCGCAACCAATCTAACCTTCCCGGCCGGCACGGGCGCCCCCGTCGTAACTGGCACCGACCCGAACTTCACGGTGCAGTTGCCTAACATCGCCGCCGCGGAAGTCGATGCGCTAACCACCGACACCGTGATTACGGGCTTGCCCCTCACGGGTATCACCGTATCGCCGGCCTCCATCTGGACCCAGGGCACCGGCACCATCACCTTTACTGCTGTCGGCCAGGTGGCTACCATCACCAGCACCACCACCACCGGCGTAATTGGCCCGTTCACTCTCACCGCAACCTATTCAATGTTGGTTGGCGGCGCCACCGCTGGAGCTCTTGACCCTGTCGCCACCAACGGCGTTGGCGGCGTGTTTGCTGTCCCCGGAGCTTGGGGCGGCACCGGCACAAACAGAGTCCTCACTTCGTTGACGGCTCAGGTAAACGCTGTTCCCTCCACCAACACCAGCAAGCTCTGGCGTCAGATTGCCGGTGGCCCCTGGGAGCGCGTTGCTGTCGCT
Source organism: Dehalococcoidia bacterium (assembly GCA_003597995.1). Lineage (NCBI taxonomy): Bacteria > Bacillati > Chloroflexota > Dehalococcoidia > Dehalococcoidia bacterium. The sequence goes on along the minus strand of QZJY01000026.1, from coordinate 41,803 downwards.
ATCGCTACCGATGCCCAGCGCGTAATCATCCGTCTTTCTCCCGCTTATGCCACCGACAAGGCGGTCTTCTACACCATAGTAGGCAGCGCTGCTGCCATTAAGGTGTCCACCAACAACGCCAACAGTTTCGCTGACATGGCTTCCGCTCCTGGCGCCAATGTCAGCCCGACCGCTGTTAACGCCCTGCTGCCCCTGAACTCCACCAACGTTGTTGTCGGTGATGCTGCCGGCAACCTCGTCACCAACACCACCGCTTACTGGTGGATTAAGGGCGCCAACAGCCCCTTCGGCGTTGGCTACATCGTTTCCGACATCGAATCAGCCGGCGGCACCAACCTGGTGGCCGTAGCCACCAATGGTACCAATCTCCGAGCGGCCAAGTCCGCCGATAACGGCCTCACCTGGACGCTTCTCCGGGTACCCGGCTCGACCACTACTACCTCGACCCTGACAGTCACCAGCGGTCCTGCTTCTATAGCTCCCGCCGCTGACTATGCCACCACCGGCAATGTTTTCGTCTCCGCCGTAGGCGGCCTATGGCGCTATCCTTCCATCGCCGCCGGCGCTACCGCTAGTGGCTGGCTGCTGGTCGATGCGACCGCGCCTGTCACTAACACCGCCGCCGCCATCAACTTCACCGTCTACAATCCCGGTCTGGTAACCACCCCGGGCGGCCCCGGCAGCGTTACTGAAGGCGCCGGCATGGTATATGCCGGCGACAACAGCGCCGCCACCGGCGACGTTGTTCGCGTCCGCGGTCTGGAAGCCACCGCCGAGAACCTGGATTCCGCAGTGACTTCTCGCCCGGCCGTTGTCTTTGCGGGCCTGTGGTCTTACCCGTCCGCCAGCGGCAACGTGCTCTTCACCATCGATGGCACCGCCAGTACTCCCAAGCTTTACACCTATAACGATACCCTGGCCATCGCTGGCACCGGCGTAGCCATTTCCAACCTGGCTACCCCCCTGGCTACCAGCACTGCCGTTGTAACCTTTAACCTCATGCCCAACGCCAACGGTTATGTCGTCGTCGTCAACCCCGTCAGGCAGACCAGTCTCTACACTGCTGTTAACGGCGCTGGCGTGGCTGTATCCGCTGTGACCGTGGGCGCTACCACTGGTTTCGTTACGGTTACACTCATGGCTCCGGGCACCACCTACTACGCCAGTGTCTGGGCCATCCTCACCACCACTGCCCCCGCTAATGTTATGTCCAGCTTCATGTTCGGCGGCAGCACCTCATTTGTTACCCCGCTGCCCTTCCCGGTCACTCCCATGAATCTGGTGCCCATTGTGGGCGCTATCAACGTACCTGTTCTGCCCCAGTTCGGCTGGATGGCGGTCCCGGGTGCCACTTCCTATACCCTGCAGATTGCCCTCGCCACCGGCAACTTCGCCAGCCCTCTGTACAGCAATAACGCTGTTCCGGCTGGCGTGGCCGGCGCCCCGACCGTCACCTGGAACTATACCGGCCCCGCGCTGTCTTTCAACACCTCATACCAGTGGCGCGTAAGGGCTGATATCGCCGGCGGCGGCAGCAGCGCATGGGTCGACGGCAACTTCACCACTGAAAAAGCCGTTGTACCTCCTGTGACTGTTACGCAGGCTGCTCCCGCTCCTGTTCCTACCATCATCCTCTCGCAGCAGCCGGTCGTTACCATTACGCAGGCTGCTCCTATTCCTGCCCCGACCCTCACTCTGCCTCCTCAGCAGACCATCGTGCTCACCACACCTCCTGCTGGCCCAACCCCGGCCTACATCTGGGTCATCGTCGGTGTCGGCGCGCTGCTGACTTTGGCTGTGATCGTCCTCATCATCCGCACCCGCAGAGTGGTCTAAACCCCACCAGCGTCCGGAAGATAGGATAATCCAAAAGGCAAAGAGGGCTCCCCGCAAGGGGAGCCCTCTTCTTTTTGTTCGAGCCCTGGTGTCGTTGCGAGCGTAGCGACGTGGCAATCCCGCCCCTTCTTCTCTCCCCTTGCGGGAGAGATAAGCCTGTCCTGAGCATGGCGAATGGAAGTGAGGGGGTAGTTCCCTGGTTGTCATGCTGGAGGCCACAGGAGTGGCCGAAGCATCTGGCTGGAGGGGTTTCCTTTTTCCCTTGTGTGAGAGGACGAGTGTGGCAATCTTGTTTTCTCCTTCTGAACACATTCGTCCGCAAGAGGCGGACTCAGTGTAAACTCCGCGAAGAATAAATCTGGCTCGAATAAGCAGTCAGCGGTCAGCAGTCAGCAGTCAGCAGTCAGCAGTCAGCAGTCAGCGGTCAGCAGTCAGCGGTCAGCGGTCAGCGGTCAGCGGTCAGCAGTCAGCGGTCAGCAGTCAGCCGAAAGCTGAAAGCTGATAGCTGAAAGCTGAAAGCCGATAGCTGATAGCCGATAGCTGATAGCTGATAGCCGATAGCTGATAGCCGAGGTATTGACTCCCTCTATATCTCTGGCTAAAATGGACGCATTATGTCTTTCAAGCGGGCGCTGCCTGGCCTTTTGCTTTGCGCCTGTCTTGCTCTTTCTCTTGTACCCCACCATACTCTTCAGGCCGCCGGAGCGCCCGCGTGGGCTATGCTCAACACGGGAGCCTTTTCCAGCGAACAGCTCCGCGATGTCGCAGTATCACCGAAATACGCCCAGGATAAGACCATCTTTGTTTTAACCTTCGCGAATTCAGGCGGGGCGTTATTCAACGTATGGCGCACGCAGGACGGGGCGCTTACCTGGCAGAAGGTGTTCGCCGCTTCGGGCAGCGTCCAGCTGGATTATGTAGGGCTGTCGCCGGATTACGGCAGGTCAGCGCGCGTGGTGTATTTGTTGGGCAGCACGGAAAGCGGCCCGGCGTTATGGTATTCGGCCGACGCGGGTTCCACCTGGTCTGTCAGGCCTGCGCCCGAGGGCACGGGCGCGCCCAATCCTTTTATCGTGGCGTCGGACAGCGGCCTGTTCTTATCGGAATTCGACGGCATTAACCAGGCTTTTGTTCGCTATTCCGCCAACGGCGGCGCGAGTTTTAACGCCGGTGTTTCTGCCGGCAGTTTACCGGTGTGTTCCATGGCATTGTCGCCGGGCTATGCCCAGGACCGCACACTGCTCATCGGAAACACGGACGGCGGGGTGTTGTGGTCCAGCGACGGTGGCGGCTCCTTTCAGACGGTCTCAGCTACTCCTTTGACCGGTATGATGCGCGTGGAATTCGATGAGAATTTCGCTGCCAGCCGTATTGTATACGCCGTAAGCGATTCTTCCGGCGGGGGAATATACAGCGCCAGTGTCGGCGCAGGACAACCGTGGCAGAGACTGGACCCTGCTTCTCCCTCAGATGAGACGCTGGGGGGATTGGCAGTCTCTTCCACGGGCGTATTATATGCCTCAAGCTTCCGCCCGGTTAATGCGGCGAGCTCGCGGGGAGGTTTGCTGCGCTGCCTCAGTCCCGTTTCGCCGGCTTCATTCGAAAGGGTGACCGTCGGGCTGAGCGACGGCGCCGTTCTGTCAGAAGGCGTGCTGGAGTGCGTCGGCAATCAGTTGTGGGCCGTCGATAGCGCGGGTAACCGGCTGATGACTTTTGTAGACACCCTCAGCCAGCCTGTTAGATTATCCTTTCCCGCCCATAACGCTTCGGATGTGGGTAATATTTCATCTGGTCGGGTGAGCGGCGTGTCGCTTAGCTGGCAGCCATTGGAAGGCGCCACCCTCTATCAATGGCAGCTAAGTGCGCAGAGCGATTTCTCTATTATTGCCGATGGCTTTGCTGCGAGCAGCGCCGGGACGGGGGTAACCGCTCCTTCGCTGGCTCTTGCCAGCACGTACTACTGGCGCGTACGCGGGATTACTCCGCTGTACAGCCCGTGGTCAGATACCTGGTCTTTCGTCACTGCCTCTCTGGGAGTGCCACAGCTGGTCAGTCCGTTGGCGTGGGGTGCCGCGCTTAAGCCCCTGTTTCAATGGAATCCGGTGTCTAAAGCCACTGGTTACGAACTGGTAGTGTCCAGGAAATCCGACTTTACGAATCCGGTGGTATCGAAAACGGGCACGCACAGTTTGACAAACAGCTACTGGCAGTCTGACGTTGCGCTTGATAATTCCACCGTTTATTACTGGCGGGTAAGAGCACTGGCGTCATCGCTCGCAGGAGAATGGAGCGCGGCGGGTGCATTTTTAACACAAGCCGCAACGGTTCCTACTACGACTGTTGTTCCATCAAGCACTACACCCAATACTAGCCCTGCAACAACCACCGCACTGCCTGTTTCTACGCCTCCCCCGAGCATTTTGACAACGCCCGTAACATCGACGGTGCCTGCTGTAACTGTTACTGTTACGATACTTCCGGTACTTCCTCCGTCACCCGTGCCAACGGTTATTGTACCTGCTTCGACAACTGCTGCTCAGTCGCCGGTGACGGTCGTTCCCCCACCCACGGCTGGCGCGCCGCTGATAGTCCCGCAAATTCCGGGCGAAACGCCTGACTGGGTTTATTACGTGCTGGCGGGAGGCTCAGCAGGCGTGGTGCTGCTGTCGGCCATCATCCTGCTGGCGAGAAGCCGCAAAAAACCGTTATTATAGCCGGGTGATTCTGTGAAAATGCGCCGAGAGGCAACCTGTCCCAAAACTGGGTCTGCAGGGAACCCGGAGCGAAAAACCCCTCATCCATGTTATTGTACTGCCTGAATTGGCGTCCTGGGGCGCCATTATGAAAATTGCTCGACATACAATGGTTGATGTCATTCCCGTGAAAGCGGGAATCCATTTCCGATTGTCATTGCGAAGGCATGTAAATGCCTGTGGCAATCTCGTACCCAACGTCCGTGTCGTTCTAAGAAGCGCAACGACGAAGAATCTGCCAAGAATTGGCAGCCCGCGGTCAGCCGAAAGCTGGTGGCTGAAAGCTGATAGCTGATAGCCGAAAGCCGAAAGCTGAAAGCTGATAGCCGAAAGCTGAAAGCTGATAGCTGATAGCCGATAGCCGAAAGCTGATAGCTGAAAGCTGATAGCCGAAAGCTGATAGCTGAAAGCTGAAAGCTGAAAGCTGATAGCCGAAAGCTGAAAGCTGAAAGCTGAAAGCCGAAAGCTGATAGCTGATAGCCGATAGCCGAAAGCCGAAAGCTGAAAGCCGAAAGCTGATAGCTGATAGCCGATAGCCGAAAGCCGAAAGCTGATAGCTGAAAGCTGATAGCTGATAGCCGATAGCCGTCCTGTCACTATACCCGTGATGTCTGGTTTTACTTGCCCGTAGGATATTCCAGCAGGATGACCTGGGTGGTCACCGGCAGATTGTTTTTGTTGACGTTGAGCTTGGGCTGAGGTGTGGCCTGCTGCATCCCGAACTCGCGTAAGAAATTCTCAACCGGCTCCAGTTCACCCTGGAAAACCGGCGTCTTGTAGTGCATGGGAAGAATGACCCTCGGTTCCATCTGGCGCACCATGGCGGCAGCAGTGGTGGCGTTGATAGTGGTTATCCCGCCCACCGGAACCATGAGGACATCGACCTTGCCGATTTCCTCGATCTGGCTGTCGGTCAGCGGCTGGCCCAGGTCGCCCAGATGGCAGATTGTCATTTCTTCCATCTCCAGGACATAGACGGTGTTTTTGCCCCTGTCGGCGCCCTTGTTGGCGTCGTGGAAAGTGGACATGCCGATGATGAGCACACCGGCGATTTCATATTCACCGGGGCGTTTAATCACCCGTGGGTCGCCCCCGATACCGGCGCTGTAAGAATGGTCTGAGTGGTCGTGGCTGACCGTCACGATATTGGCGCTGGCTTTGCCCAGAGAATAGCCCACCCCGGGGGAAAAAGGATCGGTAATGATGGTGGTCTGCTTGCCGCGAATCCTGAAGCACGAGTGTCCGAGCCATGTGATTTCCATGCCGGTTATTGTATCACGTGCCGCTTCGGAGGGTCAAAGAAGCCGCCAGCGCTCAGCAGTCAGCCGAAAGCTGATAGCCGACAGCTGATAGCTGATAGCCGACAGCTGATAGCTGGAGAGGGCTTGCGCCTTGTGATATTATATTCATGCCATGCGCTGCGCTATTCTTGCCGACATACACTCCAATGCCACCGCTCTGATGGCTGTCCTCGAAGACGCCGATCGCCGCGGCGGCGTGGATGAGCTCTGGTGTCTGGGAGACATAGTGGGATATGGCCCCGACCCCCACCGTTGTCTTGAAATCCTGAGGCAGTTCAAGTGCGTGGGCGTGGCCGGCAATCACGACCTGGCGGCGATAGAGAAAACGGGGTTGAACGCCTTTGACCCGGATGCAGCCCAGGCCATTCGCTGGACCATGCGCCAGATAAGCACCGAGGACGCCCTGTTTATCAGCCGTTTACAGCCTATGCTTGAAAAAGACGGGTTCACGCTCGTGCACGGCAGCCCGCGCCAGCCGGTCTGGGAGTATGTCGTCTCGCTGAGCAGCGCCCGGGAGAACTTCCCCTGCTTTAATACGCCTTACTGCCTGGTGGGGCACACGCATATCCCCATGGGCTTTAAAAAAGAGGCCGGCAGCATCAGCGCCGTGCCCCTTTCCGAAAGCGTCGGCCGGGTGCTGGGCAAAGCATCGCTTATTCTGAACCCCGGGAGCGTGGGGCAGCCGCGCGATAGCGACCCGCGCGCCAGCTATGCCACCTACGACAGCGACAGCGGGATATTCCGTTTGCACCGCGTGCCTTACGATATTGCGGCAGTCCGTGAGCGCATGTGGGGCTGCGGCCTGCCGGTGCGTCTGGCGTCCCGCCTCGAGCATGGGGTCTAAGCATGACTGCCGAACCCGTGCCGGGTGAGTCGCTTATGCAAACCACCAGGAGGCTGCTTGCCCACCTGGACACCCGCGCCAAGAAAAGTCTGGGGCAGAATTTTCTTATTGATTCCGGCATCTTGCGCAAGATAGTAGAAGCGGCTGATCTCTCATCGCAAGATGTGGTAATAGAAGTCGGCCCCGGTCTGGGAGTGCTCACCGCCGAACTGGCAAAACGCGCCGGGCGCGTTATTGCCGTCGAACTGGATGACCACCTCTCTGTGCTGCTTAAACAAACCCTTTCGTGGGCCACTAATCTGACCGTCGTTCACGAGGATGTCTTAAAAATCAAGCCGTCGGCTTTGCTGGCAAAGGCCGGCCTTCAGATGGGAAGCGCATATAAGGTGGTGGCCAACCTGCCGTATTACATCACCTCAGCGGTATTGCGCCATTTCCTCGAAGGGGACGCGCGGCCAGGGGTGATGGTCGTCATGGTTCAGAAAGAAGTTGCCAGAGCCATAACAGCCGCCCCCGGAGAAATGAGCCTGCTCAGCGTTGCCGTGCAATTTTACGGCCAAGCGCGCATCGTAAGCAGCGTATCCGCGCACAGTTTTTACCCCGCGCCCAAAGTCGATTCCGCCATTCTCAAGATTCACCTGTATCCCAAGCCCTTCATTGGTACTGCCCGAACGGATGGGTTTTTCGCACTGGTGCGCGCCGGTTTTTGCGCCAATCGCAAACAGCTGGTAAATTCGCTTTCGCAAGGGTTATCGCTGCCTAAAGAAGAAATCCGCCCGCTGCTGGAGAAGGCCGGGATAGAGCCAAGGCGCCGGGCTGAAACCCTTGCCATCCCGGAATGGGTGAAGCTCTGGGAAGTGTTTGATATTAAGGCTAAACAATGTTGACGCTTGCGACTCCGGCTAAAATCAACCTGACGCTGGAAGTGCTGCAAAAACGCCCCGACGGATATCACGAAATCCGCAGCGTCATGCAGGCTATCAGCCTGAGCGACCGTCTATCTTTTAAAACCAACGAGAAAATAATATTCCAATGCGACAGTCCTCTCTGGCAGGCTGAAAAGAGCCTTGTTTCCCGCGCTGTCGATATTCTCAGGCGGCAAACTAATTCGTGTCGTGGAGCGCTGATAGATATTACCAAAACTATACCGCTGTCTTCCGGACTCGGCGGCGATTCCAGCGACGCTGCAGTTGTCCTTTTGGGGCTCAATCGGTTGTGGGAACTGGGTATACCGCCGGGAGATCTGGCGCAGATGGCCGGCGAACTGGGTTCCGATGTGCCTTTTTTCCTCAGCGGCGGTACGGCGTTGGCCGAGGGGCGTGGGGAGTTCATCAGCCCTTTGCCCGATATGCATCATGCATGGATGGTGCTCCTGCTGCCGCATGTGGAAAGCCCCGAATTCAAGACGGGTGCTCTTTATTCCCGGTTGCGCCCGGAGCATTTCACTTCAGGTGATAGGACAGATGCTCTGGTGGCGCGGCTGACGCGTGGTGAGTCGATTCGTTCATGCGACCTCTGCAACGTCTTTGAGAATGTGGCGTTCACGGCCTTTAACGGCCTGGGGAAATACCGGGATGGGTTCGAGAACATCGCTGCAGAGCCGGTACACCTGGCCGGTGCCGGACCCGCTCTGTGCGCCTTGTTCAGCGATGCGGAAAAAGCCGCGCGTGTCTGGCGGAATCTAAAAGAAAGGGGACTCGAAACGTATCTTGCGGAGACCCAAAATTCCGCGATTATATGATAGAATTGGTTTATGTTGCTTAGGTCGCTTCTGGCTGTTCTGGCAGGCTATCTGCTGGGTTCCTTCCCCTCGGCCTACATTGCGGGTCGTTTAGCAAAAGGCCGGGACATCCGCCGCATCGGCGGCGGCAATGTCGGGACTCTTAACACGCTGCGCGAGGTGGGCTTCATACCCGGCCTGCTGGTTTTTATAGCCGATGCTGCCAAAGGCGCGCTGGCAATCCTTGTGGCAAAGTGGCTGGGCGTAAATGAAGTGGTCATTCTCATTGCCGGTCTGGCCTCGGTTGCGGGCCATAGCTGGCCGGTTTTCCTGGGATTCAAGGGCGGTAAAGGCGGCGCCACGGGCTACGGCATTTTCCTGGCGCTGGCGCCGCTGGCAGCGGCAATTACCTTCTGCGTGATGCTGATAATCATGCTTATAACCAGCAACGCCCGGCTGTCCCTTACCGGCGGGTTTATTACCCAGCCATTCTTTATCTGGGCTTTAGGCGGAAGCTTGGCCGTCATAGTCTATTCTGTCATAGTGCCTTTGATACTTGGCACGCGCATGCTGGTTGCCGACCGCCATAAACTCTCGGACCCCGGGGTGCGCAAAAACCTGATAATCGATAGAGACTACACATGGTGGCAGTCAAAACGAAGTAAACCATCGGATAACAAAAAATGAATAAGGGAGGGAAACGATGAGCAAGACCCAGGATAATCTAAAGGCCGCTTTTGCCGGCGAAAGCCAGGCCAGCCGCAAATACACCTATTTCGCCGAAAAGGCCGATGCTGAGGGACAGCCGCAGGTGGCGCGCCTCTTCCGCGCCGCCGCCGAGGCTGAGACCGTTCATGCGCGCAACCATTTGAACGCGGCAGCGGGCATAGGCTCAACCAAGGACAATCTCAAGGGGGCCATTTCCGGCGAGCATTACGAGTTCAGCCAGATGTATCCCCCGTTTATCAAGCAGGCCGAAGCTGATAAGGACGGCAAAGCGGAGCGCAGCTTTACTCATGCCAACAAAGTTGAGGAAATCCACCACATGCTTTATAGTCAGGCGCTGGCGGCACTCGAAAAGGGTGGTAAGCTTACTGAGGGCGTGTATTACGTCTGCCCGGTGTGCGGCAATACGGTTTTTGGCGTGGCTCCCGAAATATGCCCCATCTGCGCCATGCAGGGGAAGACGTTCAAGAAAATAGTCTGAGATGGGGCTTGAATATGGCATCAACGACGGTAATAAAAACAACTATTGAACCCTATGTCTGTCATTGGCTAGCCGCTCAGTATCCTGGGCATATATTTAAAGAAAGGGATATTTTTGGGTTTAAATATGATGCTGTTTCTGAAGATGGTTCTATTGTAGGTGAAATTCTGTGCAACAGACCCAAGACGAGAACGGGCAACGAAAATACGGGCGGGGTGCGTAAAGCACTACAAAATGTTAGTGGTTTGAAGCAGTCGCCTGGAAATTGTAAAAAAATAATGGTTTTTACCGATGTTGAGTTCATGGAGTTGATTCGACGTCGAGCCAGCAGGTTTGGAATAGAAAGTATCTCTATGATGGTTTGTAAGTTACCACCAAAACTGGAGTCACTCTTGACAGATATGCTTGATAGGGCTAGTCGAGAGCAGCGAGCTGCTGGTGAGTGAGCCCAAGGCTATTTGCTTATTATTTCAGTTCGTATAAGCCGCTCTTCGTCCTCTCGTGTTTTGACCTCGCCGTCCAGCCTGGCGTCCAGCAGCAGGCCGAGCAGCAGTTTAATGCTCGGCCCTGCTTTTATGCCAAGTGCTATCAGGTCGTCCCCGTTGAGCGAGGTATTGACATAACGTAATTCGTCCAGGTATAGCTGGATATTACGTCTGACCTCTGCCGGTTCGCTGGCGATGAGATTGGTCTTTATCGCTTCCTCCGAGTAGCCGTGTAAATGCAGATAGATAGTGCTCGGCTGCAAGGGTTCTTCGGACAGCTCTTCGTGGAGGGCTTTGATTTTCTGGCTGTCGCGCAGGGTACGAGATATCGTCTTGTCGAGTTTTAGATATTCTATGAGCCTTTCGATTGCCTCTGAATCGAGGTTGAATGTCAGGAGCGCCATGTATAGTGTGGCGGAAGGTTTTTGAGGCAAGCTTATACGCCGCGCTTCATCGAACCATGCCTCAAGCCAGCCATCAACCTTCAGCGCGGGGTCCAGGTATGCCAGCACTTCGAGCTCCCCTGCGCGCGCCATTACCTTTTCCGGTAGTTCCTCGCCGAACACGCATTCGAGCTCATACCATATCCTGTCGCCGCTGATAGTCTTCAGCATGGGGAGGTCCCGTCGCAGCAGGGCTTGAGTTCCCTCCTCGATGCGGAAATCCAGCCTCTGCTCGTAGCGCACGGCGCGCCAGATACGTGTGGCATCATCTCTGAAGCTTTTCTCATGCAGGATGCGCACGAGTTTGTTGTGAAGGTCGCCCAACCCACCGTAGAAATCTATCAGCCGCCCGTAATCTTCCGAGTTCAGAGAAATGGCCATGGCGTTTATGCTGAAGTCCCGGCGAAAAAGATCGTCCTTGAGATTTCCGGGCTGCACATCAGGCAGCACGCCGGGGCGGATGTAGCTCTCGCGCCGCGCAGTGGTCAGGTCCAGGCTGAGGTCAGGATACTGGAGACTTGCTGTCAAAAAAGGCTTATGCAGGGTTACTTTGACGTCTTCTCCTTGCGCCAGTTCATTCGCCAGGGTGAGAGCGTTACCCTCCAGCACAAGATCTATATCTGATACGGGTTTTTCCAGCAGCATGTCGCGCGCCGCCCCGCCGACCAGAAAAAGTTTCTCCCTCCGCACGCCAGCCAGTCTTACGGCCTTTTCGATAATAGGTAGTGCCCTGGCAGGCAATCGCTCTTTGATTTTAAGCCCCAGATTGATATTTTCCATAGACGGTGGAATTATAGCACAGCTCACGGCGTGCGGGACGCCAGGATTCGATTTCCGCTTTGCGTGAGGAATTGTATTCAAGAGATATACAGAGTCATAGGAATCGGTTTGTGGCGGCCATGAGAACGGTTTGGCGAGGCCTTTGCCCTGGGTTTTCCGATTAAATAATCAATTATATTTTTTATATTGTTATACATATGGCATTTCGCTTATAATTAACCATTGTCGGTCTTGAAGGAGCATTATGTTAGTTGTCGCTATCGTCGGTATGGCCGGCGCCGGTAAGTCTGAAGTTTCCCGCATATTCGAGAGCAAGGGTTTTGCCCGCATTCGTTTCGGCGACGCCACCGATGAAGAGTTAAAAAAACAAGGTCTGACCATTACCGAGGAAAACGAACGCCGCATGCGCGAATCCCTGCGCCAGCGTTATGGCATGCAGGCCTATGCCATGCTCAACCTGTCGAAGATAGACCTGGCGGTTAAAACCACTCCGGTGGTGGTCGACGGGTTATACTCTTGGGAAGAATACACCTTCCTCAGCAATTATTACCATCAGAATTTCCGCGTGGTGGCGGTCTGGGCCTCGCCGGCTACGCGCTACGCCCGGCTCTCCCAGCGCCCGGTGCGCCCGCTGACGCTGAAAGAAGCCTACAGCCGCGATGAATCCGAGATTGTCAATCTCAACAAGGGCGGCCCCATCGCCATGGCGGATTTTACCATCATCAACGAGTCATCGCTGAAAGACCTCGAAAAAGAGACCAAAAAGACCATCTCCGGCATGGAGAAAAATCCTTGAGCCGGCCCAATTCGGACGAATACTTCTTAAAAGTAGCGGCCGTGGTGGCTGAGCGCTCCACCTGCCGCAGGCATAACGTGGGCGCGGTGGCGGTGAAGGACAAGCATATTCTTTCCACGGGCTATAACGGCGCGCCGTCCGGACTGCAGGACTGCCTGACACTGGGTTGCCTGCGGGACGAACTGCACATACCGTCCGGCACGCGCCACGAAATATGCCGCGCCGTGCATGCCGAACAGAACGTGATTATCCAGGCGGCGCTTCACGGCGTGAGCCTCGAAGGGGCTACCGTGTACGCCACTCATACACCCTGCGTCCTGTGCGCCAAGATGCTCACCAATGCCAGGATAAAACGCTACGTCAGCTTTGGTAAATATGCCGACAACTCCTTCCAGGAAATGTTCCGGGAGGCGGGCATCGCATTCGAACAGTTGCCCAAACCATCGAATACGATAGTCTTCTTGGACTAACCACTTGCGTTTCATGGTATAATAGTGTCGTCCTCTGAAAAGGAATTAAATGGCGAAAATCCACGCCAAAATAATCGTCAATCCGGTGGCCGGTGCCAACAGATCCACCTTTCGCCAGTGGCCTCATATACAGAGTCTGCTGCGGGAGAGCGGCTTATCCTTCGATTACCAGTACACGGAAGGGCCGGCCATGCCTCCGAACTGGCGCGTCTGGCGGCCAGCGATGGCTACCGTTTCCTGGTAGCCGTCGGCGGCGACGGCACCATCAACGAAGTGGCCAACGGCCTCCTCGATTCCACCAACGCCGGTACCACCACACTGGGAATCGTCAGCACCGGCACCGGCAACGATTTCATCCGGTCTATGGGCATCCCCAGGGATTACATCAAGGCTTGTAAGTGCCTTACGGGCGACCGGCGCACCTGTATAGATGTCGGCTTGGTGGAATTTAAACGGAACGGCCAAAATGCCAGACGCTATTTTATCAACAGCGCCGGCGTGGGCTTCGACGCCGAGGTAGCCGAAGCCGGCAAGAGCGTCCCGCGCTTTATGGGAAACACTGTGCCCTTCGTTTTGGCGCTGCTTAAAACGCTTCCGGGTTACCGCAATAAAAATATCCGCATGAACATCGACGGCCGCGAGGAAGCGCGCCGTGTCCTCAGCGTGGTGGTGTCCAACGGGGCCTACTTCGGCGGGGGCATGCGTATAGCGCCGGAGGCCGAACTGAACGACCGCCGCCTGGATGTGCTTACCCTCGGTGACATAGGCAAAGCCGAGCTTTTGCAGGTGTTCCCGCGCGTTTACAAGGGGACGCATGTCACGCACCCCAAGGTGCGCATGGAAAAAGCCGAGCGGATTACCATAGAATGCGACAGGCGCATCCTGCTCCAGGCCGATGGCGAGCTGCTTGGCGAGGGCCCGGTCACCTTCCAGATACTGCCCGCCGCCCTCAACGTGGCGGTCTAGCCGGTATTTTCCCCCTGGTACATCCCCTGGTAACCCTGGCTTTTCCCTGTCAGTTTCGAGAACACCAGTTGCAGCACCCGCGCGTCTTTTTCCAGGTCAAGCCCCAGCGGGTTGTGCACCACCAGCAGAGACTCCGAACGCCCTGAATAACCGGCGTCCCAAACGGCGGTGTGTAAACTGGCGCCGCAGCGCAATAAACTGGAGCGCGACAACCCCAGTGCCATGATGTCTTTGGGCAGGTGCACGATTTCGTTGTATATGATGCTGTAAGACCCCGGACCCAGATGCATCACGCCCCCCGCGCCGAACTCCATCTTTTCCTGGGTGGATATGACGCGATTTTTGTTGTCCAGAGCCAGCTTTCCGCACGATATGAGGCGAGAAACGCTGCGCAGGCTCAGGTCGAAGCCATTGGTTTGAAGTTGCGCCTCCAGGTCGAGGTAGCACTCAATGAGCGGCGGGTCGCCCTGAATTAAAGCCAGTATGTCGTCGCGGGAAAGCATGCTCATATATTATCCGCCGTAAATGCTATGACTTCATCGATGCTGCCTGCGTCGCACAACAACATGGCTAGCCTGTCCATGCCCAGCGCGATGCCGCCGCACTCAGGCATGAACCCTACCGCTTCGATGAAAGAGTCGGGCATTTTCATTTTTCTTCCCTGTTGGCGTTCTATCTGCTTTATTTCTTCTGTGAAACGCCTCCATTGCTCCTTGAGGTCGGTCAGCTCGCTGTAGGCGTTGGCCAGCTCCAGCCCGCCGATGAATACCTCGGCCCTCTCGGCTACTTGCGGGTCGCCCGCTTTGAGTCGCGCCAGCGAGGCGGCGGCGGCGGGGTACTCTGTCAGAACAGTGGGGCGGCCCTTTTCCAGTCCCGGCAGTACTGTAGCAGCCATGTCCTGGTCGAAACGTGCAGCATCATAATTTTCCACCGGGTCCCAGCCGGCGCTCTGGATAAAGGCATTCTTGATGCTGAGACGCGGCCAGGGCAAACGGAGGTCGATGGGTTGCCCCTGGTAGTTGACGATGCTGCCGGTGCGTAGTTTTCTGGCCAGCATTGTGACCAGTTGTTCGGTGTCGCTTATCATGTCCATGCAGTTAGCCCCGGCGCGGTACCACTCCAGCAGGCTGAATTCGGGGTTATGCAGGCGCCCGCGCTCCCCTTTGCGGAAGCAATGGCTTATCTGAAATATATTTTCATACACGGACGCCAGCAGGCGCTTCATATGCAGCTCGGGCGACGCGGCGAGGTACCACCCCTCGCTCTCGAAAGGCACGATATTTATCTCCGGCGCGACAACCGGCACGCGCACCGGGGTTTCCACCTCTAAAAAGCCCCGCCCGCGAAAAAACTCGCGGGCGAGGTCATAAATCTGAGCGCGGCGTTTGAGGTTGCTTTTAATCTGTGCCAGGCGCTCCTGTTCGGCCGGCATATACTACTTCTTGGTGCTCAGTCTTTCCACATAATTGCCGGTGCGGGTGTCTATCTTGAGCACATCGCCTTCCTTGATGAAAGTGGGGACGTCCACGCTGTAGCCTGTTTCCAGTTTGGCGGCCTTGTTCTGGGCGGTGACCGTGGCCGTCTTGATGGACGAGCCTGTCTCGACCACTGCCAGCTCGACGAAAGTGGGGATGGTGATGTCGATGGGGCGTTCGTCCAGCAGCTGCACGTTGACCAGCGTGCCTTCCTTTAAGAAGTGCGTCTTATCTCCCAGTTGGGCTTCGGTGACGAAGGTCTGCTCGAAGCTCTGGGTGTTCATGAAGACATAGTGGTCGGTCTCTTTGTAGAGGTACTGCATTTCCTGGTTGCTGATGCTGGCCTCGTCCACCTTTTCGCCCGAGTGGAAGGTAATGTCCAGCACGCTTCCGTCAAGCAGGTTTTTGAGGCGCAGGCGGTAGATAGCGCGGCCCTTGCCGGGCTTGACGAACTCGGCATTGTCTACGTTCCAGGGCTTGCCCGAATACATTAGCTTGGTATTTTTATGTACTTCTTCGATTTGCATAGGCCGGTGGTTTCTCTCCTGAAAAATCTATAAAAATATTTTACTTCCGTATTATGCTATACACTTTTGTCTTAAAAATCAACATGAATCGTCGAAAACTACCCGCCAGAGAAAAAGAAGGGGGACTTGACCTTGAATACAGGTCGAGTCCCCTTCAGGCAAGGAGCCTTTGTCATTCCAGCGAAAGCGGGAATCCAGGGGTCTTTTGTTCTGGATTGTCGCATCAAGCGCGACAATGACAGGTTACGTTTGGGAGTGTTAGCTAGCTCTGGCTCTCCTGCGGCGCAGCCACCAGATGACGCCTCCGATGACGATAATAACGGGGCTGAATACGGCCAGTGCGATAACGATGGTCACCAGCCCGCGCCCCAGCCACAGCAGGGCGCTCCAGGCTCCGGAAGCCACGCCGCCGATGCTCCATCCACCCTGAGTAATCTTGATGTAATCTTTGCGTGTCTCGGTGACGGTGTTGCCGCGGTCGTCTGTCACCTTGAGACTGATGGTATACGAGCCAGGCTTAGCGTAAACATGAGCCGGGTTGGACTCGGTGCTGGTCTTGCCGTCCCCGAAGTCCCATTCGTAGCTGTAGGGCGTGAACCCGCCGGCCACGTCGGGGAAGAACCGGATTTCGTTGCCCGTTTTGGCGTTCACCGAACTGGCTGTGAATTTGGCTTCCAGCTTGGCCTGGGACAGGCTGACATTGATGAGGGAGGTGGCGGAGGTCTTTTCGAGGTACAGCATCCGGCCTTTGATTTGCTCGATTTGAGCCTGTATATTAGTGAGCTGTGCCTGGACCGCCAGGATATCGGTCACTTTGTCGGCCTTGGCCATGATGAGCAGCAGCTGCGCTTCGGTGGCCTTGAGGTTGGAGAGGCGGGCGGTGAGGTCGATGTATTCCTCGGTCACGTCCTGGCTGGAGGTGCTCTGAGAGGTCACTTCGACTGCCATCTGGCTGATTGTTTTGGATGCGATATCGTAGCTTGCGGTGGGGATGCGTATGCTGATGGAACCATACACCCTCTCGCCGTCCTTCCAGCTATTGGAAGAGACGACGTAGCCTTTATAACCCTCGGCCATCTGGGCTATGTTGGCAAGGGCGGCGCTGATGTTGTCCACCACTATCGACATATTGCCGGTGCGCACTATCATGCGGTCATCCGGTATGCTTGACGATGTGGTAAATGCTCCGCCGAATTCAGATGAGGGGGCCCCGACAGTAATTGAGGGAGCGGGAATGGTATCCTTACCAAACACGACCGACTTCGTCACCGGCGGAAGGACATTCTGGCCGGTACTCCTGCCCTCATTTGTGCTTTTGCTGCAGGCTGCCGTGGTTACTATGGCGAGTATGGCCGCGGCGACTAACAATATTTTTTTCAACTGGCACCTCCTTGAGACTTAATGCTGCGGATTATTTTTTGATGTCTTGCAACATTATCTAACGTATTATACGAGAAAAGGTTAGCGCTATTACAAAATGCCTATGCCTTCGTCGGCTTCCTCTTTTCTAAAAGGAGATTAAGAGGGATTTTTGAGGGAGTCATTCAAGAGGTAACTATTAAAGGTATTCTGTAAATACACGCATTCTGTATTGTAGCGAATCTGCCGGTGAATGCTTAAACATAACCAGTTTCTGAATATGAAGTATGCCAAGGACGTTATTGAGGCATGGGAAAAGGATCATAATAACGTCAGACCACCATGGATAGAAGGGATTGACATCGGGCTATTGCGGTTCTAGGATTAGGCCATCACTCAATATATGGTTTCAAGGGAAAAAAGAGAGGTGAACTATGGAACCAGTCAAGGACGCCAAAAAAGTGAAGAAAATGTTCGCCCAGGGCCAGCCGTTCATAGTCGACATACCATCCGGTTATAAATATTCGATGGTTGCCTTTTGTCCCAAAGATGGCAGCTACGCATCGGTGGCACAGATAGAGAAATCGGGACAAAGCCTAAGTAGAGTCGTATTTCAATGTTCCTCATGCTCCGACGAGTTTGAGGTGAGTCAAGATGAAATACACATCTTTTGACCATTTCCGCATTCGTCTATTTGGCTCCTGAAGCTAGTAGAGGGCTTCGAGAGGTTTATGATGACTCGCGAAGAGAAATGCATAACCTGCGATGGTACTGGTCATCGATGGTGCCAAAAGTGCGGTGGGACTGGTAAAGAGGGATTCAATCCCTGGGTAGTCTCGAGTTCTCCAAAAGGAGAATGTTACAGATGCAAAGGTTCGGGAAGGGACCCGGACCCCGATCCTGCCTGCAAGGGAACCGG
Organism: Dehalococcoidia bacterium; assembly: GCA_003597995.1. NCBI lineage: Bacteria > Bacillati > Chloroflexota > Dehalococcoidia > Dehalococcoidia bacterium. Next base: position 23,922 of record QZJY01000026.1, on the reverse strand, counting down.
GAAAAAGACTGCCACTGCCGGGTGACGTTACCCGGTGCCTAGTGCCATCTGCGGCTGAGTATTTTGCGTCTGTGATAAAAGCAATTCCTAGACGTACTTCCTCTTGCTTAAATCCAAATCCGCAAAAGCGCATAGCAACTATCAGATGTGCTCTGTAAATAAACGCGTGTTGCGTCCTGCGGGGGCCAATCTATCTGAGGGCTACGCCAGCTTCTTGCCCGCCACCCGCAAGTCCCCTTCGCGGCGCGTGAAGCCCAGCCTGTCGAGCTGCGTCAGCAGCGGAACGCTGTATTTACGGCTGAAGCCGAAGCGGGCGTTGATGTCCTGTATGCTTATATGGCCGTTCTGCTTGAGCAGCTTTATTATTTCATCCTGAATGCCCTGAAAATGCCTGGCCTCCATCAGTATTCCATCCGGCAACTCCACCAGTTCCCCCTGTTTTATCATAAAATACACCACCGGGGTGCTGGCGGGGAGCTGGATGCCGAGTTCTTTGAGGTTCGGAGGGCTGCTGGGGCTTTTGGCGAACAGGCTCAGGACGGCAGTCCTTAGAGCTTCCTGTTGTTTGGAGAGCGCCGGCTTGTTCTGGGGCAGGAACAGGGTATCCTCCTGGCGCGCCAGTTTGCCCGCAGAGGCCAGCTGCTGCACGAGGGCGTCGAATACTTCTCTGGGGAGACCTGATGTCGCCTGGAGACCCGCCTGGGGGACGCCGTTTTTAAGCTTATCGGCCGCCATTTCTTTTTCCAGCGTGGATAATAATCTCAATGAGGCATTTTGCCAGATCCCCCCGTCAACGATGTAAGCTCCGGCAATGACTAACTTTTTCAGGCTGGCGAGATGTTTCACATGGCCGCTGATTTCGGATACGGGAAAAAGGCTGGCCGCCAGCAGGCTTTTTGTCTCGGCGAAGCGGTTCTTTTCGAGTTCGGCCAGTATCAACTCGTCCAGGTCGAGGCTGCGCCGTTTTTCGAGCAATGCCAGCCGGGCGGGGATTTCCGCCAGCTTGAATCTGGATGCTCGTGGGTCGAGCACAACTCCTCCGCCGATGGTTTTGGTCGGCGACTGTTGCCTGACGATGAAGCGCTCCGCGATAAAGGCTGCCACATCCTCTTGAAACCTGAGCTGTGCCGGGCAGCTTTCGCCGGGCTTGAGTATTTTAGCCCCGATTAAAGCCACACGCGTCAGCAGCTCGCGCGTCTCCATGTAGACCAGCACCTCGGCCATGTTTTTGAGCGGGACGTCCGCCGCGGGCAGCAGCTTTAGGTCCACGTCCAGGTTGCGGCTGAGGGACGCGTACAGCGCGGAAGACACTATGATGTCTCCGCGATTGACGTCTTCACGCTTGATGCCCGCCAGGTTGACGGCCACGCGGCTGCCCGGCTCCGCCCTGCGGGTCTCTTTTTTATAGCTTTCCAGGCTTCTTATGTGCGCGCTCACGCCGGACGGCACGATGATAACATCCTGGCCGGTGGAAAACGTGCCCTGCGACATGGTGCCGGTGACCACCACGCCGCTCCCCTTGATAACGAACACGCGGTCGATGGGCAGGCGCGGCTTGCCGATGTCCTGGCGCGGCGCGAGTTTTTCGGAAAGCGCAGCGATGGTCTTTTTTAGTTCCTCGATTCCGGAGCCAGTGCGCGTGCTCACCCGCATGATGGGCGAACCCTCGAGGCCAGTTCCCGTGAGATGTGAGGAGATGTCTTTTTCCACCAGTGATAACCACTCTGTGTCAGAGATCAAGTCCACCTTGTTGAGGACGACTATGCCGTGTTTAATGCCCAGCAGGTCCAGTATGCGCAGGTGCTCTTCGGTCTGCGGCATCCAGCCGTCGTCGGCGGCCACGACGAGCAGCACGGCGTCGATGCCGAAAAGCCCGGGAATGACGTTGTGCACGAATTGCTTGTGGCCTGGCACGTCCACGATGCCAACAGTCTCGCCCGAGGGCAGCGCCAGCCAGGCGAAACCCAGGTCGATGGTCATGCCGCGCTCTTTTTCTTCGGGCAGGCGGTCGGGGTCTATCGAAGTGAGCGCCTTGACCAGGGACGACTTGCCGTGGTCGATGTGTCCGGCGGTGCCGATGGTCAGCACGGCTCAGTCCTTCCGCGCCCGGGCGGCTTGGATGATTGAGACAAGCAACATGTCTTGTTCTGGAAAGATCGTGCGCATATCGATGAGTATGGTGTCATTCTCTACGCGTGATACAAGAGGCGGCTGCGACAATCTGAGAGAGCGCGAGAACGCCTCGGCCGAGCCTTCCGGTTTGATGCACACCAGAGCGGTGGCTAGGCTCTGTTCCGGTAGCGTACCGCCACCCACCATGCTAACCCCGGATTTCAGCTCCGTGACGATGCCGGAGGTTTTAAGTTTGCGAATAATTGCCTTTGCTCGCGTTTGCAGTTCGGGAAGAACGGCGCTCATCATGCGCCACACTGGGATATCGCTGATGGCCGTTTTGTCCAGGTAGCTCTTGACCGTAGCTTCCAGCGCGGCGGCCGAGAGTTTGTCCAGGCGGATGACGCGCATCAGAGGGTGTTTAAGCAGGGGCTGGATGAGTTTTCTTTTACCCGCAACGATACCTGCTTGCGGCCCGCCCAGCAGCTTGTCGCCCGAAAAACATACTAAATCGGCCCCGTCGCGCAGGGTTTCCTGCACGGTAGGTTCGTGCTCCAGCCCGAAATCCGCCGTATCCAGCATGGCCCCGCTGCCCAGGTCGTACACCAGCGGCAGGTTGCGCCGCCTGGCCAGCCCGGCAAGCTCGTTGATTCCGACTTCGCTGACAAATCCCTTCTGCACGAAGTTGGAGGGATGCACCTTGAGGATGAGCGCCGTCTTGTCGCCTATGCCCTTTTCATAATCGCGCAGGGAGGTCTGGTTGGTGGCGCCCACCTCGCGCAGCGTCACTCCGCTCTGCTCCATAATCTCGGGCACGCGGAAGCCCCCGCCTATCTGCACCAGTTCGCCGCGCGAGACGACCGCCTCTTTGCCATGCGCGAGGGCCACCAGCACCAGCAGCACGGCGGCGGCGTTGTTGTTGACGACTACTGCATCCTCCGCCCCGGTGAGGAGTGCCAGTAAACGTCTCAGTTCAAGTGCCCTCGTTCCCCGCCCGCCGCCCTCCAGGTCGCTCTCCAGATTAAAGTATTGCCCGCCTAGAGTTGCCACCGCTTCCAGCGCCTTTTGGGAAAGCGGGGCGCGTCCCAGGTTGGTGTGCAGGATTACCCCTGTACCGTTTATTACCGGGCTCATGAAAGCGGGCCATTCGCTGCTGAGGTGTTCTTTAATCAGTTTGATGACATCAGCACTCCGGCGTGATTTATTGCCCTCTTTAATTCCCGCGCGGAGTTCCGAGAGAACGTGCCGGGCAGCCTGGGTAACCAGCGGCCGGGAATAACGCGCTATATCGGGGGCAAGTTCGGGGGATTCGAGCAGTTTCTCCACCGCCGGCAGGCGGCGCAGGGCTGTACCCGCCTCAGTTTTGGCGCGTGGAGATTTGGGAGCGTTCATATCACGATAATCTGTGGGGAGGCCGACGCTTCGGTAACCCGTCCTATTTCGGCGGCATCGCTTACGCCCAGCTCTTTCAGCCGCGCCAGCATGGCGCTGACTTTCTTTTCGGCTACGCAAATAAGAAGCCCGCCGGAGGTCTGCGGGTCATAGAGCACAGCTATGGTATCCTCGTCTATGGTATCGGCTACAATCATGTCTTTGCGGTACTCCCAGTTGGCGTACATGCCCTCGGGTATCAGCCCCATGTGGGCGAACTGCAGAGATTCTGGTATCATGGGGATTTTTTTGGAGTCCAGTTCTATCGACTTGCCGGACGCCTCGGCCATCTCGCAGGCATGCCCCAGCAGCGCGAAGCCGGTGACATCGGTGCAGGCGTGCGCTCCTACTTCCAGCATGGCCTGGCAGGACTTGTCGTTGAGGCGCGCCATCTGGGCCACCAGCTTCTCCAGCACCGGTGCGGGCAGCATCTCAGCCTTTAAGGCTGTCGTGAGTATGCCCGTGCCGATGGGCTTGGTGAGTATCAGGCGGTCGCCCACCCTCGCCCCGCCCTTCGCCAGAATTTTGTCGGGGTGAATAATGCCCGTGACGCTCAAGCCGAACTTGACCTCATCGTTGCGCACGCTGTGGCCGCCCACCAGTATGACGCCGGCCTCGTTCAGCTTGGCCAGCGCCCCCTGCAGTATACGAGTCAGCACCGATATATCCATACTCTCGGAAGGGAATCCCACGATGTTCATGGCCGTGATGGGCTTGCCGCCCATGGCGTAGATATCCGAAATGCCGTTGGCGGCGGCGATCATGCCGAAGCTGTACGGGTCATCCACGATGGCCGCAATCATATCGACGGTCTCCACGATAGCCAGGTCGTCGCGCAGCTTGTACACGCCTGCATCATCCTTTACCCCGGCCAGAACGTTCTCGTTCTGCGGAATTTGAAGACAGCCCAGAGCCTTGGCTAAGTCACCCGGACTTAGTTTGGCCCCTCAACCCGAATAACGGGAGAGGGCGGTCAGCCTTATTTCGCCACCGGTCTCAACCAACTTGCTTTTCTCCTTTATTCAGCCTGGCGGAGGGGGAGGGAATCGAACCCCCCGCGGCGGGTTAACCGCCGCCAACGGATTTGAAGTCCGCAAGGCCCACCAGAGCCTATCCGCCTCCTCCGTGATTATAACACAACACGGCTGGCTTTAGGCGGCTCGCTCTGCGATTTAACGAGTATAAATAAGCCGCGCTTATGTGTCAATACAGCTTTTCTTGTAGGGTGGGGGCAATTCGTTTTCGTTTTCGGAGCACCCCCTCTTTCGGGAAACGACTAACCGACAATTTAGCTATGGGCTATGCCCGGGAGCCGAATCTATGGAACGACTATTCGTTTCTCATTTAGCCTTGAATCGTTTTTAAGGCGTCATGCATGAATTCGTCGAGGTCGATGTTTTGTTTTTTCGCCCACGCACTCAACTCCCGTTCAAATCCGGCGTCCCGAGGTATTCGTTCCGCTTTTTCAGGCAAGGGGCGGGACGAATGGGATTCCAATAGCCCCTCGCTTTTGAGTTTGAGCAAACGCTCTAGTAGCCAGGTATAAATAACGCGCTGGCCATGCATGTCGAGGGCGCGCACGGCCTTCAACACCTCCAGGGTGCGAGGAGGAATTACCAGGGAATACCTGCCATGGGTGCGGGCGTTCTGGTTGCCCGGCTGCCCGCCGCGATTCCGCTTGACGGGTTTGGGATTAAAGTCTTCGGTCATGAGGGAATAATAGTACAGGCGTTCTAGTGGTTGGCAAGGGGTGATTGTCGTGGTGGGGGTTAAAGACTAGAAATTAACAATTGATGTTAAATCTAGCAAAATAATCGTCAATCTCTTGTCGAAGTTCGATACCGACACGTTCAAAACAATCTAAAAGGTCTTCATAAGTGCCGGGTCCGCCCACGAAATCCCAAAACTCTTTACCGACCATTAACTCCTTATCAAGGTCGAGCATACCGCGCATTGTCCACCTAGTATATGTGGTTCAGGACTGAAGTTGTGAGTGTTATAAACCAATATCAATTCGCAATTCTTTTAGATTCTTTTCTGCTGAATAAAGTTCCCCAACTAAATCATTGGCAACAAACTGATATCGCTCCTTATGCTCTGAAAATGAATTGATGACCTGATTATATTTTTTGGGGTCGTTAGCAATTACATAGAACTTTACGCTGTTATAATCAAGGAGAGTTGCCATTCGACCTACGCCTGACCAAACACCTGTGGACAACTCAACTTCGAAGGCAGATTCAGGGACAATATTATTCCCACGATTTTTGAACCAAAGTACATCTATTTGCCGAAGCAAATCGTAATCTGAAAACTGCAATTTAGGACAAGTTTGAAGTGTTGATATTTCTTCTAATTTCGTTTCGTTGAATATCTTTGATTTATTAGGGCAGTAAGTCTGATAGCCACGAATATTTCCAATCTCCAAAAGGCGGCCTTGTAAGATCGAATGTAAGCTTTCCTCGACCGTATTCTTTGCTTCTTCTTCTATTTTAGGCGGAGATAAAAGCATATTCCAGTTGTTAATGAATTCATTACAATCAATACGGTTGTTTCTTCCAGCCAAAACGATGTTTAATTCTTTATCAATATTTACCTTGTATTCGCCATTTCTGTCGTGGCTAATTTGTGGTAGATGTTTGAAAAGAATTTTTGCAGGAATAATCACCACTTTATCAACAGAGCCACAAATGAAAGCAATGAATGGGTTATCCAGGTTTGCAATTTCTTCTACGGTAATGTAGTTAATCCCAAAAAAATATCTTCTGTTACCATCCGATGAAGCACGGACTAGAACATTAGCTTCACCAATGTGAAAAGTCCTTGATTTAAGAACTTTTATTGGTTCAACACTTGCCTGTAATTCTTTTGCTCTCTCAAGAAAATGCGAAGCTAATAAATCCGACGGGCTTAACGTTTTTGCGATAAAGTTCATTTCTTTAACATTTCAAGAAAGATAGTTTTATAAACAGTATCAATATCAGTTAGAAGCCCGGATTCTAACCCGTCCTTAGCGATATAAACTTCTTCTTCCGTTAGAGTTCTTCCGATAATTCTAAGTGCCTCACCCTGCAAATCTTCTAAACTGATAGAAAAGACCGAATCATTTTGTTGTTGCATTATTCTAATCCTCAAACACTAAACAATAAACGACATTAAGGTCGAAACATCAATTCCTAGCATGCATATCGAGCTCGCAAGATTGAACCATTGTTGTTCCGATTCCCGAGAAAAGGTCGAGTATTGTGGATTCATTTTCGCCTATCTTTTTCACACAACCGTACTGTATTAAGTATGATATATTCGACTCCGAGACACCTTTTCCTAGATGTTCCGTTGCCCATTCACTGGCTTGTTTTATCGTAAGAAGTTCCAATTTGTCCTCTTTTTGTATTGAATTAAAACTTGATGGCCAGAAGCCAACTTTACTAAGTAAATTATATCACCAGAATCAGCTCAATAGAAACAAATAACTTAATTTATTTCGATAGATAATCATAACAAAGGGATGACAAAATCCTTTCCCACATCGAACATATGTGCTATTATACACCTTGTGTCAACCACCGGAAAATATCAAGGGGCGAGGAGACCTCTCCACTAGATGCTTCCCTTCGACTTCGCTCAGGACAAGCGGCCATCCATCATGGCCTCCAGCCCTCCTGAGGCGGGCCTTCGGCATGGCAACGAAGATTTGTAGAGATTGCTTCGCCCGATATATCGGGGCTCGCAACGACGAGGAATATTGACAATTTCAGCCGAAGTGCTTTAATTGAACTAGAGGGGATATGGGAAACCCCCTCAATACAGCGAAGAAGGAGGGAGTGCATAATGAAGCTACTGGCGATGTTATGCCGGAGGAATTTTCCTTGGACGCGCTCCTCGCTGGTCAGAGGTGGGAAGTCTTAGAAACTCAGCGTGGAGCACATGAAGGTTCTCGAGCTCCTCGTGTTTTATAAATGCTCCGAAACGGGCATCTGGTGAATATCATCAGGCTGGAGGAGTAGGGGACGAAGACAGAGCCCCGGGTTCTTGGAATCCGGGGCTTTTTGGTTGGGTTAGAGTGGAACCCCCTCACACATTCGTCCGCCCAGGCGGACTCAGTGCAGGCTCTTAGTCCTCTCCCGCAAGGGGAGAGGAGATAGTGAAGGGATTAGTCAATCCTTAGCATGGCGAGCGAGATGCCCAGGAAGAGTACCACCAGCACGATGGTGACCTGAAAGAGCGTCTTCTCCATGCCGCGGCGCGTGCGGTAGACAGTGTCCGCCTGACCGAAGATGCCGCCCAGTCCCCCGCCCTTGGTCTGTAACAGCAGGGCGGCGGTGAGCGCCACCGAGAGTATCATCTGCGCGATAATGAAATAGGTCCTCATTTTTTTACACTTCCCCCAGTTTCCGGGTTATTATTTCGGCGGCCATGTTGGGATTGGCCCTCCCTTTCGAGAGGCGCATCAACTGGCCTACCATGAACTTCACCGCCTGGGCCTTGCCGGCCTTGTAGTCGGCCACGGCCTGCGGGTTGTCTTTTATCACCTGTTCTGCGGCGGCTTCCAGCGCCCCCATGTCGGATATCTGAGCCAGCCCTTTTTCATCTATGATGCTTTGCGCCGTCTTGCCCGATGCGAACATCTCCTCCAGCACGCTCTTGGCGGTACCGGCGTTGATGACGGCCTTGCCCACCAGCCCGACGAGCTCCGCAAAGGCATCCGGGCTGACGCGACTGCTAAACTCTATAATATCACATCCCGACGTATTGAGGATACCCGCCGCCGGGCCCACCAGCCAGTTTGCCATTTCCTTGGGGGAGAGGTCGGGGGCGGCGTAAACCAGCGACTCATAATAATCGGCCATGTCGGCGCTCTCGGTGAGCAGGTTGGCGTCGTAAGCCGGCAGGCCGAAATTCGACATAAAGCGGGACATGCGGGCCTCGGGCAGCTCGGGCAAACGGGAGCGAACTTCCTCTATCCACTCTTTGGACGGCATGACGGGCGGCAGGTCGGGCTCGGGGAAATAGCGGTAGTCGTGGGCGAACTCCTTGCTGCGCTGGGAGACCGTTTTTCCCTCCGCCTCCACCCAGCCGCGCGTCTCCTGCGCCAGTCTACCGCCCTGAGACAGCACCTTGCGCTGGCGCTCGCCTTCATATTCCAGCGCCTTGAACACGGCGCGGAAGCTGTTCATGTTCTTGACTTCCACCTTGGCGAGGAGTTTTTCACTCCCCTTCGGGCGGATGCTGATATTGGCGTCGCAGCGGAAGCTGCCCTCTTCCATGTTGGCCGTGGAGACGCCCAGGTAGCGCAGGATGGAGTGCAGCTTGACCAGGTAGGCGCGGGCCTCCTCCGCCGAGCGCATGTCGGGCTCGCTGACTATCTCCATGAGCGGCACGCCGGAGCGGTTGACATCGACAAGGCTGTAGGACATGCCGCCCTCGTCGCGGTGCAGCAGCTTGGCCACATCCTCTTCCTGGTGCACGCGGGTGACGCCGATGCGCTTGACCTCGCCGCCGACCTCGATATTAAGCCAGCCGCCGGTTCCGACAGGCTGGTCGTACTGCGATATCTGATAGCCCTTCATGAGGTCGGGGTAAGGATAGTTCTTGCGGTCGAACTTGGTGTAGTCTGAGATAGCGCAGTTGAGGGCGAGTGCCGTCATCATGGCGTACTCGACCGCCTGCCTGTTGATGTTGGGGAGCACGCCGGGCATGCCCAGGCACACCGGGCAGACGTGGGTGTTGGGCGGGGCGCTGGCGTAGTCTGACGAGCAGCGGCAGTACATCTTGCTCGCCGTGCGCAGCTGCGCGTGGACCTCCAGGCCGATGACGGTCTCGTATTCGACGGGTTTGACAGCGGTCGTGCTTTCCATAAACAAGTTATCAGTATATCAATATAGGCTGGGGCTGACAAGACAAGCTGTCAGCTATCAGCTTTCAGCTATCAACTGACCACTGGGTGCTGACCGCTGACTGCTACATGGCAATCTGAAAGGAGTATGTTATAATCTTATCTGTCCGCGTGGGGCTGTAGCTCAGCCGGGAGAGCGCCTCGTTCGCAACGAGGAGGTAAGGGGTTCGAGTCCCCTCAGCTCCACCAAAGGTTTCAGTAGGTAGAATTGCCTCGGGCATACTATCCCGCCAGCAGGGGGCACAGGAGATGGCTATCAGTTATGGGACACTCAATCGGCTACTGGATGCCCGACCTCAGGGTAAAGGCGAGGGGCTACCTTCTCCACTTTCAATGTATCTAGCGAAAATAATGCCTTGGTAGTGGTGGCATACTGACAAAATCGCTGAACAATAAACACTGACATTTTCGCTGGACAACGACACACATCTCTAATCTCTTATTCCGGAGTAGTATGTATGCCTTCCGCCTCTCGAATATCTTCCCATGTATTAACATTATAGAAAGACCGAAGGTGAGGGTCTAACTTGCGAATAATTCCCTCTGGCAAATAACGAACATTAACATCATTGATTAAATCTAGTGTTTGGAAACGATGTTCTTGTAACCGTTTTTCAATTGGGCTCAGACATCGGCGCGAATAGATAGCATGCAGCGGTTCAACACCAGTTGTTAGCTTAGGGATGAGAATATCATATTTTCGTGGCAGGCTTACCATATATTCGAGCAGTTGAGTATTCAGGAAAGGCATATCGCAGGCTACAACTAGGGCATGGCTATACTTAGCAGCTAACAACCCCGCATGAAGACCAGCCAGCGGCCCAGCATCAGGATAAATATCACTCGCCCATTTTACATCGAGATCACGATACTTTCGGTCGCGCATCACTACGATAACATCGTCACTTATGGTTTGCAGTTTTCCCACAACGGTTTGAATTATTGTAGGATTACCAAGAATTTTTAATAGGGCTTTGTCAGTCCCAATCCGCGAACTTTTCCCACCCGCGAGAACAATTGCGCTGCAAAGGTTAGGCATGTATTACTCCTACAGGGTAGGACAATCCAAATACGCATGAGAGACAGGAGACAAATTGGTAGTGATTTATCGGAAACCAAGTGGTGCTTATGGGGCCTTTTTGCGTGCTAGAACGTGGGCTACAAGATAATCGGCCACTCCAACAGCATCGTCCAGCCCAAAATAGGGTACATCAATGTCAAAATGTTGGTCAGTCACCACAGCCAATAGCTCTTCTTTGGAACATAGTAATTGATTGCTTACTGCCTCACGCGAAATCTCTATTTTGGGTTTGTCACCACGCTTGTATCCCTCTGTCAGTATGATATCTACTCCGCCCATTATCTGCTCTTCTAATTGATCTAAAGAGAGCTCCTGGTCCGTCCTTTTGATTATCGCCATCTTGTTGGGGGATGATATGACTACCACGTCGCTTCCAGCTTTAGCCATCCGCCAGGTATCTTTCCCCGGGTGGTCGATGTCAAACCCGTGACAATCATGTTTAATTATTGCCACGCGGTAATTCCTATCTTTCAATTCCCTGATAAGTTTTTCAAGGAAGGTGGTCTTACCCACATTTGATTTACCGACAATTGAAACAAAGGGGATTCTTTTTTCCATCCCTTCCGTTCCCCCTTTATATTCCTGGTTTCTTGCACCCATTTTTATATTTAGTCTGCCGCCTCTATATTCCCGCCAGCACCAAGACAAACCTGACAGAACTTCGACTCACATAGAAACAAACTCAGTCCAGCAGCATTACCTGAACTTTATCCCCTGTCCTTACCTCATTTTCGCTCTCAGGAATAACTATCAACCCGTTAGCAAGGCTCATAGAAATAAGCATACCGGATTTTTGGTGGCTTGTTAAACGGACAACGTATCCGCCCTCTTTTTTCTCCACATTAGCACGGGCAAATGTCCTTGTACCATTTGTTTTAATTTTAGCATCCTGCATTGTGGCTTCTACGGTAGGCTTAAAGAGGTTCTTCTGTCCCAACATTTTAAGGATTGCAGGCCTAACGAAAACCTCGCATGTTACCATGCAACTAACCGGATTGCCAGGCAGGCCAAAATATGGGATGACTTTACTGACACCGCCGTCGTTGGTTCCTTTAATTGTACCGAAGGCCAGAGGCTTCCCAGGTTTCATGCGAACTGAAGAGAATCTGATGCTTCCATGCTTTGCAAGAAAGGTCTTTACCAAATCGTAGTCACCAGTATTAATGCCTCCACTCGTCAGCAACAGATCGGCGTCCAGACCCTGATTTATTTTCGCCAGTAGGGAATCCTCATTGTCATTGGCAACCCCTAACACAATAGGTACTCCGCCGTAGCTCTTAATTAATGCCGCAAGGCTGTAGGTATTGCTGTTATAGATTTTGCCAGATACCAGGGGCTCGGTAATATCACTTATCTCATCGCCAGTTGAAAGAATAGCAACCTTTGGCCGCCGAATCACTTTAACACTCGCCAGTCCCAGCGACGCCAGGACTCCAACCTCAGGTGGCCGAATTAACATCCCAGCACTCAGTGCCTTATTGCCCTTGGCAATATCTTCGCCAGCAAGGCGTACATTGAAACCAACCGATACTTCTTGGCAGATGGCTATTTCAGCCGACGGTTGTTGTCGGCATATCTCATCGGTGTCTTCAAATCGTACTACAGAGTCAGCACCAGGAGGGATAGGAGCCCCTGTCATGATACGGATTGCCATCCCTCGCGATACGGTTTTCTTAGCCATGTGACCGGCCGCTACTGTCTCGATGACGCGCAATAGTTTTGGCCGCTGCAAACTGGCTCCACGAGTGTCCGAAGATTGAAGCGCGTAGCCGTCCATAGCTGAGTTATTGTGTTGAGGCACATCTATGTTGGCGTACACATCCGCAGCTAGTACCTGCCCAAGACATTCTAGGATAGGACGTTCTTCTGCTCCAAGAACATCCACATTTCGCAGGAATTCTTCCATAGCCATCTCTACACTTAGCATTGTTACCTCCCCCCTTGGTGAAACTGACCGCGGCTGATTGCACATTCAGCCGCGGTCAGTAGTAGTTAACACAACCAGCGCAGCCCCCTATTCAGCCATGTATCTGTGTATACATCCGGGCAGCGCCTGCGGCATTTCCATAGTTCAAGCTTTGCTTTACGTCCTTCAGGTTATTTGACCTTTTCCACCTTGACTCGCGAATCGTAGAAGACGCAACTACCTCCCACAGGGTCGCTGAGGCAGGTGTTCTTGAGGTATGGGTCAACGCGCATGGAGGCATTGGCATGGAAGCCCCGCACGCGACGGCCATCGCCCTCAATCACTTGACCATCTATCGTGATGTCGACACCACCATAGGCCCAGTGTCCGTGGCCCAGAGAGAAAGCAATAACTCCAGGTCTAATGCCTTCCACCACCTTGACCTTGCCTGCGATAGGCACCTTTTGCCCGTTCATAAGGTCCCAGACACCCTCAGGGTTAGAAGCCGAGACGATTCTAGCTTGCTCGCCAGTCTTGAGTCCTAAACGAGTAGCATCCTGTTGGTTCATAACGATATGATTTTCTGGAAGCAGGGCAGAGAGCCAGTAGTTGCCTGGCGTACGTGATTTGGTCTGGGATATTTCACGGAATGTGATAAGAGTCAGGTCGTAACCCAATTTCTCATCTTCTACCGGCTTTCCAGTGATATCCAGCGGTGCCGGGATATAGGCCGGATAGCCGATCAGAGATTTGCCGGTCTGGGAGTTCTTGACGCCAGCGGTTTTCTCCTGATAAAGGTTAATCAGCTTGCCGTACGGATTGCCTACGAGCCCGGTGGCGGGATATCCTTTGGCGAATTCCTGGAATCTGCCACCGCGATTGAGGACATAGACTACTTTACGCCAATGTTTTTCGCCCACTATTGCCTTCCAGCGCTCGGAATCAAAAACGGTCTTGGGAAGATGACTGCGCGCCGCAATGAAAAGGCGCACCTCCTCATCATCCGCATCAGGTACCGCATCACTGCCGTCAGCCTTCTCCCCAAAGGCAAGATCGGCTACCATTCTGAGATAGTAGTCGTCCTGATGGGTCAGCGGTATCCCTTCCCCCTGCCCGTTAGCGCCAAATGTGGGCAGGCCGAGTTTCTCAGCCGAGGCAAGCAATAAAGCCTCCAGAGACAGCGGCATCTGCTTACCGTAGACAGTGACTGTCTCGACCAGCGGGGCAATAGCCGGTTGGCGTATGCCCTGCACTTTGAACGGTATCGAGGGGTGACTACCCGAAAATTCCCAGCGTTCCAGATTGCTGATATCCGGGAAGATGTAATCGGCATACATACTGGTCTCGCCCACAATGATGTCAGAGGCAACCACCAGTGGAATCTTGGTCGGATCGGCCAGAATCTCAATCATTTTGTTTCCCGCAGGTACAGAATAGATCGGAGATCCCATATAGATAAACAACACTTTGATACCATAAGGATAGCCGTCGCCTGCTGAAGTGATTTGTTCCTGGTAAAGGTCTGATGCCAGCGGGTACCAGTTGCGTTTGGCAGGGTAGCCATCGCTCAGGTAAAGACTGGTGGTTTCGTACTTGACATCGTGCCGGATAACGCTGATACCAAACGGACCTAACACTCCAGGTCTCATGGTATTTAGATTGAAAGGCCCAGCAGCTTTGGCTCCGACAGTGTCATAAGCGCTTAGCTGGATCATGCCTCCTTGCCAGTCATAGTTACCGATAAGGAGATTGAGGCTGTACCAAGAAATAACATTGTAGAAGCCGTTGGTGTGCTGGCTGATTCCGCGATGAATGTCAGCCGCAGCTTTCTTGCCGTGGCTGGTGAATTCGCGAGCCGTTTCCTCCAGGTCACTGCCCTTTATTCCGCAGATCTTGGACCATTCTTCCATGGTCTTGCTCGATGCCGACTCCCACAGGATTTGCAGACTGCTCTTAACCTTTTTGCCGCTTATTTCAGTAGAGACCAGCAGGTCGCCCTCCGCCGGGGTCTTGGTATCATTCGGGTCAAATGCGACAGGGGTGCCTCCTTTCAGAACGACAAACGGGTCAAAGGTGAAAGGCTCTTTGGGTAAACCCAGGTCTGAAGCTCGCAAGAATCTAGTAGGTAGCCCGGCAGTGTCTAGTAATACCAGCCAGGGGGCGTTGCTCCAACTCGGTTCGCCATCAGCGGTGGCTGCCGCTTTGTTGGCGTTGGCGAGATACTTGCTGTCATAGCGCTTGTTTTCTATAATCCAACGGATCATAGCCAGCGCAACAGCCGCCTCGCTGCCGGGAATATTCGGTAGCCATTTCCAGGCTTTAGCCGCAGTTTTGGAGAGACGAGGATCGAAAACCACAAACTTTAATCTGCCATCAGCCAAGCCGTTGGTTAATCGCGGGACACGGAATGGAGGTCCGTAGTTGCCTTCGAAAGGGGATGCCCCCGCGAAGATGATAAACTCACTGTTAGCCGTGTCTGCCTGCCAGTAAGCCTTGGCCCCGCCGGTGAATGTGTTGCTAGCAGAGTTGAATTGCTCGCTCATAGCTTTGCCGGAGAAATACAGGCTTCCCTGACACACAGTAGTATGACCATGAGCATTTACTGAACCCATACCATCATTAGTGAAGCGAGTAATAAAGTTCGAGCGGCCGGCTTTCAGGCGTCCCCACATAAAGTTGAACTGGTTGTTCTTCGGCCCCAGGTCAGGATGCTCCGGGTCAATTAGCTTATCTAGGTTGTCTTTATATTTAACTTTGAAAGCGCTTATCAAATCCCTCTTTTTAACTGGATCTTTCTCGCCTAAAAGGGTCTTCACGTCCGCTGCCATTGCCTTCATGACATTGGCATCGCGCAGTGCCCAGACATCTTTGAGCCCTGAAACAACTCGGTTTTCCTCACCGGGGACACCGTTGAAAAGCTTCCCTCCGTTGACGATCTCGGTGATAGCCTGGTCGAATGGGATGGTAGCCCATTTGTTGGAGCCGCGGGGTCCAGTCCGCTTCAGTACCTTCACCAGCCGGTAGGGGTCATAGGCAGTTTGCAATGTGGCATGACCTTTAGGGCAGATGGCGCCGTCAACGGGGGCTGCTGATGCTATAGGAGTCTTGTAGTCCAGGTGTGGCATCATAGTCCACGGGCTATAGGGATTGCCGTCTATCTTGGATGCAACCCCATCGATTATCTTTACCTTGATTCCGCACTGGGTATTGCATTGCTGGCAGACGCTATAGATGATGTTTTCAGGTTTGGCTAACTCGTAGGAGACATCCCCTAAAAGGTTCTCGCGTTCTGCCTTGGACAATCCTGGCCCCAAGCCGTTGCAACCTGCTAGCAGAGCACTGCCACCCAGAAGGGCCGAAATTTTAAGGAAGTCGCGGCGATTGAATTCGCTGTTGGCCGACTCGGTTTTGATTATCTTATTATCCATTTTCTCTCTGCTTCTCTCCTTATTTAGTTTCTGTACAAACAGCTTCCGCTTTACCAGCTCCATATTAGACAAGCATTATGCGTTTCGCATAAAAACCACACACTCATCGGTCAGCCACTTCGGTATGGGTTTTATCAATTAGAGGCAACCGTTCATAACCAATAAGGAAAAGTATAGCGGCGAGACTAATAGCGCCAATGACAACTCCCCATTCTGTTAATGTGGGAATGTAGCTGAGGGTCAACCTTACACCATCAAAGGCACTTAGAAACGCTTCATTCTCGGATGTGGATGTGGCTAAAGCCGGTAGAATTATGTTTAAGCGCGTTACGAAGAAACCAATGACTATTAGTAGTCCGGCCATACCCACCCAGGTTGTCTTACGAATTAAGCGAGGATGGGACAAGATGATAATCGGTACCAGAGTCCCCAATATAAGTTGGATTGACCAAAAAGCCCATGAATAAGGTCCGGTGAAAACCCACATGACAGCTTGTACATCATGTGGGGCTCCCTGGTAAAGCACCAGGAAATACTCCGCGAGAAGATAGAGATTCTCGAAAATGAGTATCCCCAAGCTAAGACGGGCTATAAAACGTAGGAGATTAGAACTCTCCCCTTTTTTGGAATTAAAAAAAGCAATTATGAAAGTCATAAACGCACCACCGGCAGCTAAGGCGGCGATAAGGAAAAGAATGGGATACACTCCACCATGCCAATAGGGACGTGCTATAAGCACACCAAACATGGCACCAACACCGCCGTGGAAAGAAATAGCCAAAGGTATGCCCAAGATAGCAAGAATTTTTACAATGCGTTTGTCTTTAGCCTCCATATCGGGGGTATAAACTCGTTTTGCCTTTACCCACAAGCGACCCCTTATGGCTAAGAATAGTTCGGCAATCATTAGAAGGGAATAGACCATATATGCCCATACTATATAGTTCAGCAGGGAACCAAGATTAGGGCTAGCTATCATATACCAGAAGCGTTCAATACGACCTAAATCGAAAATAACGTGCAACATGGATGCAAGAAGGCAGATTAACGCGGTAAACAACGCTAACGGGCCAACAGGTTCCAAGGTTTTTACACCGAAGACGTAGACCAGTGATGATATAAGGAAAGCCCCCGCCGACATACTAATAAAGTATATGTCGCCAGCTATGAATAGCCCCCAGGGAACATAACTTCCCAGGTCAGTAGTAGCAAGCCCACCCATAACCCTGAAGACAAACGAGATCAGGCCGATAATCAGAGTTACTCCAAGTATGACCCAAAGCAGTTTTCGCACCTTTTCGTAGTTCATATCTGTCCTCACTTAGACCAAATAATAGACACTGGGTTCGGTCCCCAGTTCTTCTTTTAACCTGATAGCATCCGGGCGGGAAACAAGTTCAGAAACTAAGCTGTCTGGGTCGTTTGTGTCACCGAAATAGGTGGCACGACCAATGCACGTGGTGACACAGGCAGGCAGCATCCCATTTGCCACTCGGTGCAAGCAGAAATGGCACTTGCGCGCGTTTCCAATTGGGGATGTATATTTCTTTCTAGGCCATTTTTTGCCATACTCAAAATTTGGCATCTTTTCGTAATCATCAGCCTTTTGCTGGCCTACAATGATTCCGGCTGCCTCGGCAGTATTTTGACAATAGTTTGCCCCGAAATCAGAGGTTCGTGCGTGATATGGACAGGCAACGAGACAATAGCGGCAACCAATGCAGAGGTTATAGTCAACAACAACAACGCCATCGGCCTGTTTCCAGGTGGCATTAACAGGGCATACGGGTACACAGGGAGGATGGTCGCACTGAAAACAAGGACGCGGGGTAAAGCGGCGAGTAACATTGGGGTAAGTTCCGATTTCTTCATCTAACACCGGGCGATAGACAACTCCGGGAGGCAATTTGTTCTCGGAGACGCAGGCTATAGTACAAGCAGAACATCCAACACACTTGTTCAGGTCAAGCACCATGCGCCAATGACGCTGTTCCACAGGTTTTTTGAGCGCTTGTATCAGTTCCTGCTGCATACGTAGCAGGACATCCGATGTATCCGAGACAGCACCGACCGGTAACGTCACTGCCGGATTCGGAGCGCTGCTAGCTGCCATTGCCTGTTTCGGTTGTAGCGGTAGTACCTGACCTACCGTAACCACCGAGGCAGCGACAGCGGCTAACTTGATGAAATCACGACGGTTAACCTCTTTGGGCATACACTAACCCTCCTCGCAAATAATTCAGCAATTATAGCAGAATGTTATGAAGATTGATGTAAGGGAAAACCCTGTTTCTGCAGTAAAACTATTGAATTTGGGGATAGTAAATAATTATGCGGCGTAAATAAAGAGAATACTGATTTCAGGTATCTCTCGTTAAACTACTTGTTTTGAGGTAAGTTTCAGGGTGCGTTTTCCATTAAACCCTTTTGTATGGCATAGCGAACTAATTCCGAACGGGAGCTAAGCCCCAGCTTCTCTTTGAGGCAAGCCTTGTTATCCTCTATGGTCTTGAGACTTAAATGTATTTTATCGGCAATTGCCTGATTAGTAAAACCCATCGCTATAAGCTTGAGCAATTCTATTTCCCTTTGGTTGAGTTTAACATCCTGATGTTCCAAACTGATAGCATCCTTTTTACTATGATGTTCCACCACAACACCGGAGGTCTTCGAGGAATAAATAACCTGCTCTCCACGGTAGGTAGATCGGATGGCATTGATCAGTTCTTTGTCCGCAGATTTCTTGGATACATAACTTATAGCCCCGGCTTGAAGCATCTGATCAACGTACCCATAGTCTTCATACATCGTTAGTGCCACGATTTTTATCTCCGGGTTCGATCTGCATATTTCGCGGGTAGCCTCTATGCCGTTTAACCCCGGCATATTGATATCCATGAGAACTATATCCGGATTAGTTTGACGACTTGCTTGCACTGTTTCCCGTCCATCAGCCGCTTCGCCGATTACTTCCATATCGGGTTCGGAATTTAGCAGGAGCTTCAACCCGGCGCGCAAAACGGCGTGGTCATCAGCCAGAAGTATTCTTATTTTATTTCCCAAATTTGGAGTGAGCCCTTTGTGCTTTATCCAATTGGCGTCTCCCAGGCCGTAGTGGCCTGCTTGGGCTACCTATCGCTCCTTGACAGCGAGAGGCTCTTGATGACGGACAACCGTAATAGTGAACATACATTGGGCATTGAATGGCCATCAGCATATGTTACTATTTAAATCTTATCACTTGTTCCTGCCAACGTCCATAATTAGAAACGAGGACTATAGCAGATGTGTCTCAGTCCGTCAAAGACACAGGAAGTGTGAGAACCTATACTGCTCCCCAAAAGGGAAGGATAATTGCCGAGCAAGCTAATGATGATATAAACTGATGCTAATTTGGTCAAAGCGCTGAGCCTTTCTATTTGAACGGAGTCTTATTGACACAATTTATCCAAACTGAGCTTAACGGCATCTACCTTTTCTTAAAAAGGAACAAGGATGAGGCCATTGTCATCAGTTCCGCCACGCTCTTCCTGTCTCTCAACAGGTATCATCCCATATGGAACGAATGGTTCAGCGCCCTTCTATACTATGCTGTTTTACCCGTCCTGACCATTGTGGTTTGTTTACGCAGAAATCCTTTGGATTTTGGGTTGAAACGGGGGGACTTTAAAGTTTGGGGCTATTATGCCGCCATAGTGTGTCTGATAGCAGCACCGATACTGTTTGCCACTTCATTCACCCCCGCTTTTCAAAAGTACTACAGCATAGAGCACTTCAGTCTCATCAATTACTCTCTGGTAAACTGCGCCAGCCTGTTTGCGTCAGAATTTTTCTTCCGCGGGTTTCTCTTGTTCGGTCTGAAAGAAAAACTGAAAGAGGGGAGCATTTTCATTCAGATGATTCCCTTTGTCCTGGTGCACCTGGGCAAGCCGGAACTGGAAACGGTGAGCACGATATTAACCGGCATATTGTTCGGGTATATCGCGTATCGAGGGAAGTCCGTCTGGCCGGCTTTTATCATCCACCTTTTCATTAACATCTTCTTTGTAATGTCCGTTAATCTCCTCTGATGCCTGAGCACTCTACTGTCTCGGAATGAAAATACGATAGTTCCGCTCCTATGTTTATCTCGTGTATGCCCGTGATGCTGTTTGAAATTTGAACTGCGCCAGCAGTATCTCGTCGCCGCAGAAGAAAAAAAGCGAATGGCTAGATGACGCCCGCGAAAAGGTCATTCTCGCGCAGATATCCCTTTACCTCAGGGCAGGCGCGCATGTAAGAGTCCTGCTGGATGGAGAATGTGTTGATAAGACGGAAAAGACCCCGGCGCGGCGGGCCTCCGCCCATCTGACTTTTATAGCAGGCGGTAGCCTCGGCGCGGATAGCCACGGAACGCTTGTCAAGACGCACACGCGCGTGGACGGGAAACTCCGTCTGCGCCAGGCTGGCGATGTCGATGTCATGGTTGCGCCCGAACCTACGGGGATTCTGTCCCAGGAGCGGCAGCAGTTTTACGGCTAGCTTCAGCCATCCGCGCGGGAAAACGTTGAAATAGAGTTTCTGTGGCGCGAAAACCGCTCCGGCGTTCACATATTTGCTGCTGTCACCGGCTGCCTCGAAGGCGGCAACGGTAGCCCTGTGAGCAGCGATATGGTCGGGATGGCGGTAGCCGCCGAGCGGGTCGTGCGTGATGACCACTTCCGGTTTGAACTCCCTGATTGCCCTGACGACTCTTCCTGCCGCCTGCTCCAGCGGTGCCATGGCCAGGGACTCGGGGTGGCGATTGTCAGGCGAGCCTGCCATACCGGAATCGCGGTAACCCAGGTGTACGACCCCCGCCAGTCCCAGTACCCGTGCGGCGCACTCAAGCTCGGCCCAGCGCATGTCGCCCACCGAGTTGAAGCCTTTCATGGACTCGGCGTCGGCCGTGCCGACTTCGCCGCGCGTGGCGCAGGCATAGTAGACTCTGACGCCGACTGCGGCATACTGTGCCAGCGTGCCTCCTATGCCGAAGGTTTCGTCGTCCGGGTGCGCCCCCACGAATAGAAGTGTCCTTCGTTTATTCATAGGCAGTCTGTTCAGGATAGGTGAATTTCATGCGGGATTCCAGTAGGTTTCAGTCTAGCGCGCCTCCGGCTTTCAATGCAACCCGTAATTGCCGTTACGGTTGAAAAATGTTAAAAGTCATAACTTTGTAACTATTTCAGCAGCGATTTTATGATTTCTTAATCGACATCCATAGTGCCGGCATTTGACATAGGCACAGTCATTACTCTATCATCAAATTCCTCTCCTTACGCTGAAAATTGAAGTAAAACAAGCCGGAAATGACTAATAATCCAGATATGAAAGTCAGCCTCAGGTGAAGAATGCCAGAGCACGCAAATGAAAGATAACCGAGAGAATCTCAATAAGCCTCCTGGGCGATGGAGAGACCGGATGGTAACCCTCTCCAGGATTCCGGGCATTAAGGCCGAACAGGCTCGTGCCAGGCTTATCAGGATACCTTTTTTCGGTTTCCTTAACGAGGTTATCGAGGGCATGGGCAACGACGGCGCCTCCGAGGTGGTGGGAGCCATAGCCTATGATGCCATTCTTTCTCTGTTCCCCCTGCTGCTGGTGGTTATTTCCCTGTTGGGTTTCTTCCTACCCTCTGCTACAGTGCAGGACCAGATATTCAGTTTCATAGAAATGAATCTGCCGGCCGCCGAGGACATATTAAGGCTCAACATTACGAGCATTATTCAGGTACGCGGGCCGCTGGGCATTTTCAGTTTGGTAGCGCTATTTTTGTCGGCCGGTGCCATGTTCAGAGCTATCAGCCTGGGGGTCAATCGCGCCTGGGGGGTCAACGTCCGCCATCCATTTCACATCCGCAAGTTGCGCGAAGTCGCCATGTCGGTCGGCGCCTGCATGTTTTTCTATGGGGCGATTACAGCGACTGCGGTCCTCGTTTCCTTCGGCGCCGGAGGTGGAGTAGCAGGAGGTCTGGCACTTAATATATTTGAGTTCGCATTCGTGTTCTTGATCTTTTTACTGGTTTATAAAACCATACCCTGTACTAAAACCTACTGGCTTCATGTGTGGCCTGGAGCTCTTTTCTCGAGTGCGGCATTTGAAGTGGCGCGCATTATTATGGTGGTTTATTTCAGCCGATTTTCCCACGTAGAGACAGTCTATGGCTGGTTCGGCTCCATCATCATCCTGCTGATATTTGCCCGCTACGTGGCCTTTATCCTTGTCATGGGAGCAGAAATAAGCTCGGAATACAGCCGGCTGCGCCTGGGTTTAGGTCCGCGTCCCAGATTCCCGCCGGACCTGTGCCAGAGATAGGTCTTTAGGTACTACGAGCCGTCGGTCTCTCAAATTGCAGCCGATGCTGTAAGGCTGGCGAGAGTCCTCTAATCCATTTATCTGGTCGTGCCTATATCCAGGTTATCCCCGATGTCTGGGGCATGAAAATCAAGCTCTAAGCTTCAAACAAATACGCCTGACCAGAGCCAAAGCGAGAGAGCGAGAGAGTTCCAGAGAGTTAACAGGTATGTTTGACCTTGATGGGTGGATTTAAATACCTTTTCATTCTAGTTCGCCGCTTTGACACTTCGCGGTGCGTATGAGATAGTAAACCCGTCCCAGGTAACCAATGCAGTGGCGACAGCCACCCGACTAGTCACCTGGTGGTCAACCCCAAAGGGCAACCTAGCGTGCACTAGGTCCCAACCGAAATGGACGTAACGGAAATCCGCGGGGTGCCGCCAAGGAAAGTGCTAAGTGGACTGTTCCGGGTGCAGAGGCTACCTGGGGCCCCGTTTTAAGGGGTTCCGAAAGAGAGGAGTTTACTCCTCTCTTTTTTATTTCCGGCTGCGTTGCCAGCAAAAAATCTGGAATGGCTTAATTCCATCGATGTCGAGACAAGTTGAGGCCTGTGGCAATGCTGCCAATCTAAAAACAGGTATTGCCGTTGAGGCTTATTTCTGAGGAAACTCTTTTATCTCGGGAACAGCGATGAACGGCAGGTTGCGGTACTCCTCGTGGAAATCCAGGCCGTAGCCCACCACGAACTCGTCCGGCACCTCGAACCCCACATAATCGAGCTTTTCATCCACCAGCCGCCGCGCCCTTCTGTCCAGCAGCGCGCATACCGCCAGACTGGCCGGTTCTTTGGCCCGCAGGTGTTTGAGCATGTAATTCAGCGTGATGCCGGTGTCTACGATGTCTTCCACTAAAATGACGTGGCGGTCCTTGGCCTGCATGTCGATGTCCTTGGTAACCCTGACGCCCTCCTCCTGGCTGTAATGCGAGATGGCCATGAAATCCAGGTCGAGCGGCACCGTTATCTGGCGCATCAGGTCGGCCATGAAACACAGAAAGCCGCGCTGGACTCCCACCAGGATGGGCCTGCGTTCTGCGTAATCAGCCGACATTTTTTCCGCCAGTTGCCTCACCCTCTTATCGATTTCCGAAGCGGAAAAAAGCACCCGGCGGATGCCGTGCGCCCTGGACTGCGCCAGCGGCCCCGCCCCATACTTGGCCAGCAGCCTGTCGTAATCGTTTTTATATAACAGGCTGATTTTTATCTCGGGGTAGAGCGCTTTAAGCTGGCGTAGCTTGCGGTTCTTGCCCGTCACCAGGTTCTGCTTCATGGTGGTAAGCTCGACGTACAGGTCAAGCGAGGGGATGTAAAAATCCGGCGTGAACATCTCGCTGGCATGTTCGCTTTTGTTCTCCAGCGGGAAAGAGCGCGGCTCGTAAATCCAGTCAATGCCGTAAAAATCCAGTATGTGAGCAAACTCCGCTTCGCTTTCGTGGGCGAAATGGACGGTGCTGCGTTGTTTGGACGCTTCAGCCGGCTCCCCCGCCGCTTTTTGGACCGCTCCATTGCCCGAGCGCGCTTCGACACCGCATAGTGCCAACGCCGCCAGGTGCGCCAGCGTGACGACGAAGCTGGTGTCCTGGTTGGTTACCGAATATGGCTCCTTGAAATAGACGCGAATCGCCCCATAAGTCTCCTCGCCACAGGCAACCGGCACTCCCAGTATGGAGGTGATGCCGGCCTTTTTGGCGATTT